>DQAA01000385.1:0-292 GCA_003523465.1 Pseudomonas sp. | reverse complement strand
GGCTTGAATTCGCTCTCGCGGTCCCACCAGCGATGGGCCAGGGCCTCGAACTTGGCGATTTCGGCGTGGTCGACGTTGCTCATGGAACAGTCCTCTGAAACTGTGAAAATTCGGTGTGCCGGCGTGGTTGCCGGCAGGTCATTCGGTATGGCCGCCGATGCGCTGGCCCCAGGCCACAGCGCTGTCGTGCAGGGCCTGCTCGTCCAGGCGGGTCAGGCGGCGCTCGTCGAGCAAAGCCTTGCCGGCGACCCAGACGTGCTTCACGCAGTCGCGGCCGCTGGCGTAGATCAGT
>DQAA01000582.1 GCA_003523465.1 Pseudomonas sp. | reverse complement strand
AAGCGCGGGGGCGGCTGCGGGTGAACGTGCCGGTGGAGTTCGGCCGCCGGGTGATCGCACCGCACCTCGGGCGCCTGCTGGCGCGGCACCCGGAGCTGGATATCAGCCTCACCCTCAGTGACCAGATGACTGATTTGCTAACCGAGCGGGTCGACCTCTGCGTTCGGCTGGGCTCGACGCTGAACAGCGAGGGNNGGTGGCGAGCCCCGGTTATCTGGAGCGGGCCAGTATTCCGCGGCATCCGCTGGACCTGCTGGAGCATCAGTGCCTGGTCTTCGACTACGGGCCAGCGGTGCAGAACTGGGTGTTCCGCGACGGTGGCGACAGCATCCCGATCAACGTCCAGGGGCGACTGCGCTGCAACAACGCCGATGTGTTGCGTGAAGCGGCCATCGCCGATGGCGGGCTGGCGCTGCTGGCGGACTGGCTGGTGCTCGACGATGTACGGCAGGGCAGGTTGCTACGGGTGCTGGAAGCCTTCGAAGCCAGCCCCGGGAGTGCCAGTTGCGCGATCAATGCGCTGTACCTGCCGAGTCATCGGGATTCGAGCCGGATCCGGGCGTTCGTGGGGTTTCTGGAGGAGATCCTGGGGGGAGGGCACGGGCTGGCCGTGAGCGCTGCAACCCGCTAAGGTTCGGCATCGATCAGGCACGTGCTACCCGTGGGAGGACGCATGGCTACAAACCCGCCGGACACTGCGCTGCAACCGTTGCTCGTCAATCTGTCCGGGTTGATTCGGCAGGCTCGGCAGCAGGCCATTCGTGCTGTCGATGTGGTGCAGGTGCAGACCTGCTGGGAGATCGGGCGGCATATCGTCGAGTTCGAACAGGCGGGGGAGGCGCGGGCGGGTTATGGCAAGCAGTTGCTTTTGACGCTGGCAAAAGCGCTTACGGCGGAGTTTGGTAAAGGCTTTGACGCAACCAATCTGCGTCACATGCGTGGCTTCTTTCAGGCATTTCCAATTTGCGACGCACTGCGTCGCGAATTGAGCTGGACGCACTATCGGACATTGCTGAAGGTCGACGGTGACAGCGCCCGGGAGTGGTACATGAATGAAGCAGCCAGTCAGAACTGGAGCACTCGGGCATTGGAGCGACAGATCGGCACGCTGTATTACGAGCGCCTGCTGAGCAGCCAGGATCGCGCTGCGGTCGAACAGGAAGCGGCCACCAACCTGCAGGCCTTGGGCAAAAAACCTCGCGAGTTCGTTCGAGACCCTGTGCTTCTGGAGTTTCTTGGCCTCCCCAACGCAGGCACCCTGCTGGAAAACGATCTGGAACAGGCCCTGATCGACCAGCTTCAGAACTTTCTCCTGGAACTGGGCAAGGGCTTCGCCTTCGTTGCTCGGCAGCAGCGCATCAGCACCGAGAGCAAGGACTTCTACATCGACCTGGTGTTCTACAACTACCTGCTCAAGTGTTTCGTGATCTTCGACCTGAAACGCGGCGAGCTGACCCATCAGGACATTGGCCAGATGGACATGTACGTGCGCATGTATGACGACCTCAAGCGCGGTCCCGAGGACGGACCCACCGTGGGCATCATCCTCTGCTCGCAGAAGGATGCCTCGGTGGTGCGTTATTCGGTGTTGCAGGGCAACGAGCAATTGTTTGCCAGCAAGTACAAGCTGGTGCTGCCCAGCGAAGATGAGTTACGTGCCGAGCTGGATCGGGAGCGGGCGCTGCTGACGGGGCGGCACTGATGAATCGCAATTCTTGAGCCCCAAGTCTTCAGGACGATAAGACGCAGAGAGTCAGATACTTCCCACAACCTAAGAAGAATCCCCTCATTGCTGGGGAAATGCCCCCCGCCGAGCATGCACGTCCCCATTCAAGGAGACGTCCATGACCAATCTTTCACTGCCAAACGTCGATCTGCCGCGGGTCAGCCGCAAGACCGTCGCCCTGGTCGCCATCCCCCTGATCGCCATCGGCACCTTCGCCGGGCTGTTCAACCAGGTGTTCTTCTACAACGAAGCCGGCCAGGTGGCTCACGTACGCACGATCTTCGGCGAGGAGAAAGTGGTCGAGGATGTCGGCTACGCCACCCAGTGGTTCGGGCGTACAACCTTCTGGAAACGCACCATCGGCGTGCAGTCGGCGTTGCAGGGCGATACCCATGCCAGCGGCAACCCGACGGTGACGGTCGGCACGCTGCCGATCGTGTTCCTTGGCAACGTCGACGCCAAGGCCGAGTTCAGTACCCAGTTCCGCATGCCGACCGGCGAAGCCTTCCTGACCATCGCCCACGAATACCGGACCCCGGAAAACTTCCTTCAGCGCGCGCTGCTCCCGGCGGTCAAGGAAACCCTGCAGGCCACTGCCTCGCTGATGAGCGCCGACGACTACTACGCCGGTGACCGCAACCATTTCGGTGCCGAGTTCGAGAACCAGCTGCGTGATGGCCTGTACCTGACCAAGCGCAAGGAAGTGCGGGTCCAGCGTGACCACCAGCCTGCGCAGACGGCGATCCTCCAGGCGGGGACCGAGCAGGGGCAGTACGGCGACAGCATTTCCACGCGGTTCGTCATCGAGAAGCTGCTCGACAAGAATGGCGTGGAGATCCGCAAGCCACAGCAGTTCCGTCTGTTTGGCGTGGATGTGGTGGATGCCCGGGTCACCCATATCGACCCCAACCCGCAGTACCAGGAGCGTATGGTCCGGGTGCAGCAGGCCCTGGCCGAGCTGGCCGTTGCCCGGCAGAACCGCTTGAAGGAAGAGGAAGAGAAACAGCTGGTTTCCGCCCGCGGTGCCAAGGATGTCGAGGCCAAGCGTCAGGAAAGCCTGCGCCAGCAGATCGAGCGCACCACCCAGGCCGAGACCGAGAAACAGCTCACCCTGATCAATGCCGAACGTGAGCAGCGGCGCGCCGAGATCGAGAAGAAGACCGCCGAACTGCTGCGGGACAAGGCTCGGGTCACCGGTGAGGCGACCAAGATCACCGCCGATGCCGAGGCTTATGCGCGAGCAGCGTCGATCAAGGCGGACGGTGCCTTGCAGGCGAAGCTCGAAGCGCTGGTGCAGATCAACCGGGCCTGGGCCGAAGCAGCGTCCCGGGCACCGGTGCCTTCGGTGATGATGGGGGGCGCTGGCGATGGCGTCGGGCGGCAGGACGAGATGAGCACGCTGATGAGTGTTCTGGCGACAAAGGCGGCGCGGGACCTGGCGGTGGACCTGAAGACGGAATAAGGGAGGCGAACCGGAACTCCCTGAATGGCATTCACCTTGTAGCGGTCGCCGGAAACGAAAAAGCCCCCTTGAGGCGTTCACCTCAAGGGGGCTTTTTTTGGTGCGATGGACTCAGACGTTGAAGCGGAAGTGCATCACGTCACCGTCCTTGACGATGTAGTCCTTGCCTTCCAGACGCCATTTGCCGGCTTCCTTGGCACCGCCTTCACCCTTGTACTGGATGAAGTCGTCATAGGCGACCACTTCGGCGCGGATGAAGCCTTTTTCGAAGTCGGTGTGGATCACGCCAGCAGCCTGTGGTGCGGTGGCACCGACGCGGACGGTCCAGGCGCGAACTTCCTGAACGCCGGCAGTGAAGTAGGTCTGCAGGTTGAGCAGGGCGTAGCCAGCGCGGATCACGCGGTTCAGGCCAGGCTCTTCCAGGCCCAGGGCCTCGAGGAACATGTCCTTCTCTTCGCCTTCGTCGAGCTCGGCGATTTCCGCTTCGATCTTGTTGCACACCGGCACCACGATCGCGCCTTCTTCTTCGGCGATGGCGCGAACCACGTCCAGGTGCGGGTTGTTGTCGAAGCCGTCTTCGGCGACGTTGGCGATGTACATCACCGGCTTGCTGGTCAGCAGGTGGAAGCCGCGGATGACGGCCTTCTCGTCGTCACCCATGTTCTTCATCAGGCTGCGCGCAGGCTTGCCTTCGGTGAAGTGCGGGATGAGCTTTTCCAGGATGGCTTTTTGCGCCAGGGCTTCCTTGTCGCCGCCCTTGGCGTTGCGCGCGACCTTCTGCAGTTGCTTCTCGCAGCTGTCGAGGTCGGCGAAGATCAGTTCCAGGTCGATGATCTCGATGTCGCGCTTGGGATCGACGCTGTTGGAAACGTGGATCACGTTCTCGTCTTCGAAGCAGCGCACGACGTGGGCGATGGCATCGGTCTCGCGGATGTTGGCGAGGAACTTGTTGCCCAGGCCTTCACCCTTGGACGCGCCCGCCACCAGGCCGGCGATGTCGACGAACTCCATGGTGGTCGGCAGGATGCGCTGCGGTTTGACGATGGCCGCGAGGGCGTCCAGACGGGCGTCTGGCATCGGCACGATGCCGCTGTTCGGCTCGATGGTGCAGAAGGGGAAGTTCTCCGCCGCGATGCCGGATTTGGTCAAGGCGTTGAACAGGGTGGACTTGCCGACGTTGGGCAGGCCGACGATGCCGCAATTGAATCCCATGGTGAATCCCTCTTCGTGAAGTCAGGCCTTCTGGCTGTGCAGCTCTCTCATCGCACGCGCCCATTCGCCGGCGAGGATGTCCGGCAGCACGCCGAGGGCAAAATCGATACTGGCGTCGAGCTTGTCCTGCTCGGCGCGTGGCGCCTTGCCGAGGACGAAGTTGGACACCAGCTTGGCATCACCCGGGTGGCCAATGCCAAGCCGCAGACGGTGAAAGTCGTTCTTGTTGCCGAGCTGCGCGATGATGTCGCGCAGGCCGTTGTGCCCACCGTGGCCGCCGCCCTTCTTGAGCTTGGCGACGCCGGGAGGCAGGTCGAGTTCGTCGTGGGCCACCAGGATGGCATCTGGCTCGATACGGAAGAAGTTGGCCAGAGCAGCAACGGACTGGCCGCTGCGGTTCATGTAGGTGGTGGGGATCAACAGGCGAACGTCGTGGCCCTGATGGCTGAATTTTGCCGTCAGGCCGAAATACTTGCGGTCAGCAGTCAGATTGACACGCTGGGCGCTGGCAATGCGTTCAACGAAAAGAGCCCCTGCGTTATGCCGGGTCTGTTCGTATTCGGGGCCCGGGTTTCCCAGGCCGACGATCAACTGGATGGCGGTCACGTCAGGGGCTCTTCCTTGGAGTTGGGGGTTGCGGCATGAAGGCCGCAACCCGGGCAACACCGGCGAACCGAGTGGATTACTCGGCTGCGCCTTCTGCTTCTGGAGCAACGCGCGGGGCGTGAACGTTGGCAACAGCCTTGTCATCACCGTGGGCCAGAGCGACGAACTCTACGCCCTTAGGAGCTTTCAGGTCCGACAGGTGGATGATGGTGCCGATTTCGGCGTCAGCCAGGTCAACGTTGATGAACTCAGGCAGATCCTTGGCTTCGCAGGAAACTTCGATCTCGTTGATGGTGTGCGAGATCTCGCCGCCTTTCTTGACCGGAGCTTCTTCGTTGACGAAGTGAACCGGAACAACGGCGGTCAGTTTCTGGCCAGCTACAACGCGAACGAAGTCGGCGTGCAGGATGATGCCCTTGGATGGGTGACGCTGCATGGCCTTGACGATGACGTTCTGCTTGGCGCCGTCAACGTTCAGTTCGATAACGTGGCTGAAAGCAGCTTCGTTTTCGAACAGCTTGGCGATTTCCTTGGCCAGGATGGTCACGGACTCGGCGTCCTTGTTACCACCGTAGACAACGGCAGGGATGCTGGCGGCATGACGCAGGCGGCGGCTCGCACCTTTCCCCAGGTCAGTACGCGCTTGGGCGTTCAGGATGAAATCAGTCATTTTGTATCTCCAAAATTAGCCTTCCTCCGAATGACGCTTGCGACCAGCGTCAAAGCGGAGAGGGCAAAAAAGCCCCGCCCCAACAACGGGTGTTGGGGCGGGGCGCTTTAGTCAACGGATGTTCGCCAGGCAGATGCCTTAGCGGAACATCGCGCTGATCGATTCTTCGTTGCTGATGCGGCGAACCGCTTCGGCGACGACCGGTGCGATATCCAGTTGACGGATACGGTCACAGGCTTGTGCTGCGGCGGACAGCGGGATGGTGTTGGTCACCACCAGCTCGTCGAGCACGGAATTCTCGATGTTCTCGATCGCGCGACCGGAGAGTACAGGGTGCGTGCAGTAGGCGTAAACCTTGGCAGCGCCGTGTTCTTTCAGGGCCTTGGCCGCGTGGCACAGGGTGCCGGCGGTATCGACCATGTCGTCGACCAGAATGCACGTACGTCCTTCGACGTCACCGATGATGTGCATTACTTCCGAGTGGTTTGCCTTTTCGCGGCGTTTGTCGATGATCCCGAGATCGACACCCAGGGACTTGGCGACGGCACGTGCACGCACTACACCACCGATGTCCGGGGAAACGATCATGAGATTCTCGAAACGCTGGTCTTCGATGTCATCCACCAGAACGGGGGAGCCGTAGATGTTATCTACCGGAATATCGAAGAAGCCTTGAATCTGGTCAGCGTGCAGATCGACGGTGAGAACACGGTCGATACCGACGACGGTGAGCATGTCAGCGACGACTTTGGCGCTGATTGCAACACGCGCCGAACGCGGACGGCGATCCTGGCGGGCATATCCGAAGTAAGGAATCACAGCGGTGATTCGGGACGCTGAGGAGCGGCGGAAGGCATCGGCCATCACTACCAGTTCCATCAGGTTATCGTTGGTTGGCGCGCAAGTCGGCTGAATGATAAAGACGTCCTTACCACGGACGTTTTCATTAATCTCAGTGCTGATTTCGCCGTCGGAGAACTTGCCGACAGAAACATCACCCAGTGGGATATGCAGCTGACGTACGACACGCCGAGCCAGATCGGGGTTAGCGTTCCCCGTAAAGACCATCATCTTGGACACGCGCAGTACCTGAAGGCTGAGGGTATACCTGGATGAGTATAAGGAAAATGGCAGGGGCGGCTGGATTCGAACCAACGCATGGCAGGATCAAAACCTGCTGCCTTACCGCTTGGCGACGCCCCTGTATTTGTTGCTGCGAGTACCTGGTACTCGGTTCCTAACGCAGACTTCGTAACGTGCGATGCAATATTGAAATATTGCTTCCCTTAGCCACGAATCCTGTCTGGGAGTCTGCAAGAAGGGCCAAAACTCTATCAGCTTCAGCTTTGTCTGGGAAGGCCCCAAACACACAACTTCCAGTACCGGTAAGTCTTGCTTCAGTGAACTTGTTCAACAAGTTCAAGGCGTTACGTACTTCTGGGTAACTTTGCTCAACTACCGCTTGACAGTCATTTCGACTGTTTCCCTCGGGAACGGGGCGCACTTTAATGGGCTTTGAATTACGTGTCAACAAAGGATGCGAAAAAATTTCCGCCGTACTTACAGACACTTGCGGGACCAGCACGACATACCACGGCTCGTGCGGGTCGACCGGGGTGAGCTTCTCGCCCACGCCCTCGGCGAAGGCTGCATGGCCACGGACGAACACCGGCACGTCGGCGCCGAGGCTCAGGCCCAGTTCGGCGAGCTGATCCTCGCTGCAGCCGGTTTTCCACAGGTGATCCAGGGCGAGCAGGGTGGTCGCCGCATCCGAACTGCCGCCCCCGATGCCGCCGCCCATGGGCAGCACCTTGTCCAGCCAGATGTCCGCACCCAGCGCAGTGCCCGTCAGTTGCTGCAGCTTGCGGGCGGCGCGGACGATCAGGTTGCTGTCGTGCGGGACGTCGGCGATCTCGGTATTGAGGCGGATTTCGCCGTCCTGGCGCACGGCGAAGCTCAACTGGTCGCCGTGGTCGAGGAATTGGAAGAGGGTCTGCAGCTCGTGATAACCGTCGGCGCGGCGGCCGAGGATGTGCAGCATCAGGTTGAGCTTGGCCGGGGCCGGCAGGGTCAGGCGATCACTCATTTCAGTGGCCCAGCTGGCGCGGTTGCCATTCCTTGAGGACCACGGTCACGTCGAGATTCTGCCCGTGCATCTTGATCCGCTCCGGCAGCCAGTAGCCGTTCTGCTCGGTGTAGCGGGTGTATTCGACCTGCCAGCCATCCTGCTCCAGGCTGGCCAGGCGGCTGTCGCCGTCGAGGGTCAGTTTGCTCTTGCTGTCCGGTGCCGGCAGGCCGCGGACCCACCAGACCAGGTGCGATACCGGCAATTCCCAGCCCAGTTGCT
>DQAA01000584.1 GCA_003523465.1 Pseudomonas sp. | reverse complement strand
CCGCCGATGGCCCGCGCCTGATCGATGCCGCCGGCAAGCTCGGCCCTTGGGTGCGCAGCGATGGCGAAGGCCAGTGGCGCATGGACTTCGGCCTGCGCCTGCGCGGTGGCATGCCGGTGAACCGGCGTATCGCACAGCTGCGCGAGAGCAACCGACGGCGGGTGGTCCAGCTCGAACAGAATCACAACCGCCTGTTGTCGCTGCGGGTGCAATCGTCCGAGCGGGTTCAGGCCGACCTGGACGAGGCGGCGCGCCAGCAGGTACCGAGCACGGCGCATCTGGATGAATACTCCACGCACCTGCGCGAGCAGGATCACCTGCTGGTGGAGTTCGACGACAACCTGCGCGAGTTGCACCAGTTGAAGGCGCAACCGGAGTTCAAGCGCATGCATGCGCGCAATCTTTATGACCGCGCGGGCACCCAGGCGCAGTTGTCCTTCGTGCTGCATTCAGGGTTCAGCGAGAACCAGGTGATCATGCACGACATGCGCCCGGCCACCTCGCCGCAAGAGGAGCAATCCCCCGAACAGGTGCAGAAGTTCCAGCGCATGATGGACGCCTGCCTCAAGGCCCGGCGTGAAGTCGAAGAACTGATCGGCTGCCACGGAATGATCGCCGAGATGCGCAAGCAGTTGCGCGACATCCTGCCCGAGGGCCCGGAGCTGGCGCGCAAGGCGGGGGTATTGCTGGAGAGCGAGCCGAGCCTGCGCTCGTGGAAGTCGGTGGACCTGAGCCTGCGTGCGGCGGAGATTCTCGATATCGAGCGCAGCAGCGACTACTCGGTGCTCTACGGCGCCTTGCTGGCCGCCCGTACCGGGTTGAGCATGCGCGACAGCCTTGAGGCCAGGGACGCTTTCAGTGACAGCGAGCAGGTGGAAGTGCTCGACAGCGTGGTCAGCCGGCTGGGTTACGCCCTCGATACCAGCCGCCTGTACCAGTCCCTGCCACGGGCCGGTGGGGGCAAGGAACTGCTCGACGCCTTCATCGAAATCCTTGACGCACTGCATCGCCAGGCCCAGGACGAGTTGGCGGCGCGCTTGCAGATGCTCCCGAGCCAAAGCGAGCCGGCGGCGAAGCCTGGGGCCAGCAAGCGCAAGCAGGTGTTGATCCGCACCCGCAACCGTGGCGTGGTGGTCGGTTCGCGACGCAAGGCCGAGGGTAACCGTCCGGATACCGTGGTGGTGGTCGACCCGATCGACAATACAGAGCTGGCGAGCTACGAAGAAAGTGCCGAGCCCGGGGTCTGGCAGCCGCTTGGTGAAACCCGCGTCGAGCCTGTGCCGCCGACGCCAGCGACCCTCGCCACCCTGGTCAAGCGCTCCGGCGCGCTGCTCAACAATGCCGAGCGACGTATCGCCAAGGTGCGCAGCCAGGCCAGGACCGCCACGGTTGGCGTCGATATCGAAGACATCCTGGTCCAGCAGTCCCGGCCGCTCGACGCGATGGTGCAGCAGATCGAAGAGGCGCTGACCCGGGAGAATGCCACCGACGACTCCGACGACGGCCTCGATGCCGCCCGCCAATGCGGGTTGCTGACGGCCAAGGCTGCGCAGATGCGCGAAGAGGGCAAGCGCTTGCGGGTGGGCATCCTGAAGAAGCAGGCGCCTACGGTTGGTGGTGTTTCCTGGCTGGTCGAGCAGGGCGAGGTGAGCATCCTCAAGGAAGGCGAGCGGGTCGCCCTGGCCAAGCGCAAGGGTTTTGCGCAGGACTACCTGCAGGAATTCGTGGTCCGCGACAAGGAGGCCAAGCCGTTGTGGTATGCGCATTTCCACTACGCCAGTGCTGACGCCCTGGTCGGCGACTTTACCGCTGCGCACCTGAAGACTCGCGAACAGCGCTTCGACCGCGGCCCGCAGACCGTGGCGACCCAGAGCAACCAGGCGATCATCGAGGTGTATCGCAGCCGGATCGACAAGGGCAGTGCGCAGAAGCTGTTTCTCAGCCTCTGAAATGACCTGTTCCTGCTTTAGGTCCAGACGACGTGACTGTCCCTTCAGGTGCCCGCCGTAGAGGCGGAAAGCTGATTGTGCGTCTCTGGCGGAAATGGAAATGCCCCCGTTTTGCGTACCTTAATTGAAGCGGAGTTCTGGTTCGTGCACCGGGGGCATATCCATTTGCGATGGTGACGCGAAGTCACCTTTCCGCTTTTACAGCGGCTCCCTTTTGGAAAGGCCCAAAAGGAAGCAAAAGGCCTCCCGACCTGCATCCGGCCCTACGCTGACGCTCCGGGTTCCTTCCTTCCGCATGCACTCCGTGGGGCCGCGCCGACGGGCCGTCCCTGGCCCTACGGCGCTTGCGGGCCATCCATGGCCCTTACCCCACTGCGCGCATGCTCCACTCAGCCTCCTGAAGGCCGGGGCAATCAAGATCAAGATCAAGATCAAGATCAAGATCAAGAGCGGGTGCGCGGTGCGTTTGCGGCTTTTGCTTACTACCAAAAGAGTAGGGCTTCCCTGCCAAGGGCTGATTCGTTGCCCGCGCCGGGCTGACTAAGATCCAGTCACTGCCCGTCATCCACGGCGGGCGCCGTTCAGCAGAGGCCCTACACCATGATCTATGCAGCTCCCGGCAGCCCGGATGCCATCGTTTCCTTCAAACCGCGCTACGGCAACTACATCGGTGGCGAGTTCGTCCAGCCGTTGAGCGGCCAGTACTTCAGCAACAGCTCCCCGGTGAACGGCCAGCCGATCGCCGAATTCCCCCGCTCCACTGCCGAAGACATCGACAAAGCCCTGGACGCCGCCCATGCCGCCGCCGATGCCTGGGGTCGCACATCGGTCCAGGACCGCTCCAACGTACTGCTGAGAATCGCCGATCGCATCGAGCAGAACCTCGAAGTCCTGGCCATCACCGAGACCTGGGACAACGGCAAGGCCGTGCGTGAAACCCTCAACGCCGACATCCCGCTGGCAGTGGATCACTTCCGCTACTTCGCCGGCTGCATCCGTGCCCAGGAAGGCGGCGCCGCCGAGATCAACGAAGGCACCGTGGCCTATCACATCCATGAGCCACTGGGCGTGGTCGGGCAGATCATCCCGTGGAACTTCCCGATCCTGATGGCCGCCTGGAAACTCGCCCCGGCCCTGGCCGCCGGCAACTGCGTGGTGCTCAAGCCGGCCGAGCAGACCCCGCTGGGCATCACCGTACTGGTGGAACTGATCGCCGACCTGCTGCCGCCGGGCGTGCTGAACATCGTACAGGGCTACGGCCGCGAAGCCGGTGAAGCCCTGGCCACCAGCAAGCGCATCGCCAAGATCGCCTTCACCGGCTCGACCCCGGTGGGTTCGCACATCATGAAATGCGCGGCCGAGAACATCATTCCGTCCACCGTGGAACTGGGTGGCAAGTCGCCGAACATCTACTTCGAAGACGTGATGCAGGCCGAACCGTCCTTCATCGAGAAGGCGGCCGAGGGCCTGGTCCTGGCCTTCTTCAACCAGGGCGAGGTGTGCACCTGCCCGTCCCGCGCCCTGGTGCAGGAATCCATCTATCCGCAGTTCATGGAAGTGGTGATGGAGAAGGTCAAGAAGATCAAGCGCGGCGACCCGCTGGACACCGACACCATGGTCGGCGCCCAGGCGTCGCAGCAGCAGTTCGACAAGATCCTGTCCTACCTGGAAATCGCCGAGAAGGAAGGCGCCCAGTTGCTCACCGGCGGCAAGGTGGAAAAACTCGAAGGCAGCCTGGCCACCGGCTATTACATCCAGCCGACCCTGCTCAAGGGCAACAACCGCATGCGCGTGTTCCAGGAAGAAATCTTCGGCCCGGTGGTCAGCGTCACCACCTTCAAGGACGAAGCCGAAGCCCTGGCCATCGCCAACGACACCGAGTTCGGCCTGGGTGCCGGCGTGTGGACCCGCGACATCAACCGTGCCTATCGCATGGGCCGCGGGATCAAGGCTGGTCGCGTCTGGACCAACTGCTACCACCTCTACCCGGCCCATGCCGCGTTCGGCGGCTACAAGAAGTCCGGTGTCGGCCGTGAAACCCACAAGATGATGCTCGACCACTACCAGCAGACCAAGAACCTGCTGGTGAGCTACGACATCAATCCTTTGGGCTTCTTCTAAAGCACACCTCGGCCCCTTGTGGGAGCGGGTTCACCCGCGATTGCGATAGTGAATTCACCGACGCTATCGNNGGTAAACCCGCTCCCACAGGGGTCCGCGTCAAACCTGAAAAGTCAGGGCAAACCGCTCTGGCCCGCTTCCTGCAGCACGCTCACCACTCAAAAAAAGACAACAGGTGACTCCCCATGCCAAGCGATCACTCCGCCGGATCCCCGGCAGGTTCTTCCGTAGATTTCGAAAAGGTCGGTTCCGACTACTTCCAGCAACGTGAATTGAAAAAAGGCGCCGCCGGCTGGGTCCTGCTGGTCGGCCTCGGCGTCGCCTACGTGATTTCCGGCGACTACGCCGGCTGGAACTTCGGCCTGGCCCAGGGCGGCTGGGGCGGGATGTTCCTCGCCACCCTGCTGATGGCCACCATGTACCTGTGCATGTGCTTTTCCCTGGCCGAACTGTCCTCGATGATCCCCACCGCCGGCGGCGGCTACGGCTTCGCCCGCAGCGCCTTCGGCCCCTGGGGCGGGTTTCTCACCGGCACGGCGATCCTCATCGAATACGCGATAGCCCCGGCGGCGATCGCGGTATTCATCGGCGCCTATTGCGAGTCGCTGTTCGGCATCGGCGGGTGGATGATCTACCTGGCCTTCTACATCATCTTCATCGGCATCCACATCTTCGGGGTCGGTGAAGCGCTGAAGCTGATGTTCATCATCACCGCAGTAGCGGCCATCGCCCTGGCCGTGTTCCTGCTGGCGATGGTGCCGCACTTCGATGCGAAGAACCTTTTTGATATCGCTCCTACCCAAGCAACTGGCGCCAGCAGCTTCCTGCCCTTCGGCTACGTCGGCGTGTGGGCGGCGATTCCCTACGCGATCTGGTTCTTCCTCGCCGTCGAAGGCGTGCCGCTGGCCGCCGAAGAAACCAAGAACCCCAAGCGCGACCTGCCTCGCGGCCTGATCGGCGCCATGCTGGTGCTGCTCAGCTTCGCCCTGCTGATCCTGGTGATCGGCCCGGGCGGCGCCGGCGCCGAAGCCCTGAAAAGCTCCGGCAACCCGCTGGTGGAAGCCTTGTCCAAGGCCTACGGCGGTTCCACCTGGATGGGCGGCTTCGTCAACCTGGTCGGCCTGGCCGGCCTGATCGCCAGCTTCTTCTCGATCATCTACGCCTACTCCCGGCAGATCTTCGCCCTGTCCCGTGCCGGCTACCTGCCACGGGCGCTGTCGCAGACCAATAAAAGCAAGGCTCCGGTGCTGGCCCTGATCATTCCCGGGATCATCGGTTTCGGCCTGTCGCTGACCGGCCAGGGCGACCTGCTGATCCTGGTGGCGGTGTTCGGCGCTACGCTGTCCTATGTGCTGATGATGGCCGCGCATATCACCCTGCGCATCAAGCGCCCCAAAATGGAGCGTCCGTACCGCACACCGGGCGGCATCCTGACCTCGGGCGTGGCCCTGGTGCTGGCCTGCATCGCCGTGGTGGCGGGCTTCCTGGTGGATCCGCGGGTGGTGATTGGCGCCGCGATCATTTATGGCGTCCTGATTGCTTACTTCGCCCTGTACAGCCGTCACCACCTGGTGGCCGGTACGCCGGAAGAAGAGTTCGCCGCGATCCAGAAGGCCGAAGAAGCCTTGCACTGACCGAAATACCGCGCCGCCGGTCGAGCGGCGGCGCTCTGGAGATTGCACATGGCAAGTTTCGTACACACGGTCGGCCAGCAGACCTTCCGTTTCGACAGCCTCAAGGAAGTCATGGCCAAGGCCAGCCCGGCGCGCTCCGGCGACTTTCTCGCCGGGGTCGCCGCCAGTAACGACGGTGAACGGGTCGCGGCACAGATGGCATTGGCCGACATCCCCCTCAGTCATTTCCTCAACGAAGCGCTGATTCCCTACGAAGACGACGAAGTCACCCGACTGATCATCGACACCCACGACAAACAGGCCTTCGCCGCCGTCAGCCACCTGACCGTTGGCGGCCTGCGCGACTGGCTGCTCAGCGATCACGCCGACGAAACCAGCCTGCGCGCCCTGGCGCCGGGCCTGACCCCGGAAATGGCGGCGGCGGTATCGAAGATCATGCGCGTTCAGGATCTGGTCCTGGTTGCACAGAAGATCCGCGTGGTCACCCGCTTTCGCGGCACCATGGGCCTGCGCGGGCGCCTGTCGACCCGTCTGCAGCCCAACCACCCCACCGACGAGCCCGCCGGAATCGCCGCAAGCATTCTCGACGGCCTGCTCTACGGCAACGGCGATGCCATGATCGGCATCAACCCGGCCACTGACAGCATCGCCTCGATCTGCACCCTGCTGGAAATGCTCGATGCGGTCATCCAGCGCTACGACATCCCCACCCAGGCCTGCGTGCTGACCCACGTCACCACCTCGATCGAGGCGGTCAACCGCGGCGTGCCGCTGGACCTGGTGTTCCAGTCGATCGCCGGCACCGAGGCGGCCAACGCCAGTTTCGGGATCAATCTGAATGTGTTGCAGGAAGGGTATGACGCGGGTTTGAGCCTCAACCGCGGCACCCTCGGACAGAACCTGATGTATTTCGAGACCGGCCAGGGCAGTGCGCTGTCGGCCAATGCCAACTTCGGCGTCGACCAGCAGACCTGCGAAACCCGCGCCTATGCCGTGGCCCGGCACTTCAAGCCGTTCCTGGTGAACACCGTGGTCGGTTTCATCGGCCCGGAGTACCTGTACAACGGCAAGCAGATCATCCGCGCCGGCCTCGAAGACCACTTCTGCGGCAAGCTGCTCGGCGTGCCCATGGGCTGCGACATCTGCTACACCAACCACGCCGAAGCCGACCAGGACGACATGGACACCCTGCTGACCCTGCTCGGGGTGGCCGGGATCAACTTCATCATGGGCATCCCCGGCTCCGACGACATCATGCTCAACTACCAGACCACCTCCTTCCACGATGCCCTCTACGCCCGCCAGACCCTCGGCCTGAAACCGGCGCCGGAGTTCGAGGCGTGGCTGGCCCGCACCGGCATCTTCACCCAGGCGGACGGGCGCGTGCGCTTCGGCGACAA
>DQAA01000124.1:17031-17164 GCA_003523465.1 Pseudomonas sp. | reverse complement strand
TACGACACCATGCAGTTCATCAAACCGGACGTCTCCACCATCTGCATCGGCCAGGCCTGCAGCATGGGTGCGTTCCTGCTTGCGGCCGGTGCCGCTGGCAAGCGTCACTGCCTGCCGAACTCGCGGGTGATGA
>DQAA01000124.1:8426-17013 GCA_003523465.1 Pseudomonas sp. | reverse complement strand
CAACATCAAGTCGCGTCTGAACGAGCTGCTGGCCCATCACACCGGCCAGGATCTGGAGACCATCAAGCGCGATACCGAACGTGACAACTTCATGAGCGCCCAGCGCGCGGCCGAGTACGGCCTGATCGACTCGGTCTACGACAAGCGGCAACTGGCGTCCTGATCCCGGATGCCAGAGCGGGTAGGCGCGGAAAGCGCCTACCTGCGGACTTGAAAAAGCCCGCAATTGCCTTCATCTTGTGTTGCAAGCCTACCGGATTGGATCGATCGAATGACTGACACCCGTAACGGCGAGGACAACGGCAAATTGCTCTATTGCTCCTTCTGCGGCAAAAGCCAGCATGAAGTGCGCAAGTTGATTGCCGGCCCCTCGGTATTTATCTGCGACGAGTGCGTCGACCTGTGCAATGACATCATCCGTGAGGAGGTGCAGGAAGCCCAGGCCGAGAGCAGCGCGCATAAATTGCCTTCGCCGAAAGAAATCAGCGCCATCCTGGACCAATATGTCATTGGTCAGGAGCGCGCGAAAAAGGTTCTGGCCGTAGCGGTGTACAACCACTACAAGCGCCTCAACCAACGTGACAAGAAAGCCGACGATGTCGAGTTGGGCAAGAGCAACATCCTGCTCATCGGTCCGACGGGGTCGGGCAAGACCTTGCTCGCGGAAACACTCGCTCGCTTGCTGAATGTTCCTTTCACCATCGCAGATGCCACTACGCTGACCGAAGCCGGTTACGTGGGGGAGGATGTGGAAAACATCATTCAGAAGCTGTTGCAGAAATGCGACTACGACGTGGAAAAGGCCCAGATGGGCATTGTCTACATCGACGAAATCGACAAGATCTCGCGCAAGTCCGATAACCCGTCGATCACTCGTGACGTTTCGGGTGAGGGCGTGCAGCAGGCTTTGCTGAAGCTGATCGAGGGCACCGTTGCTTCGGTTCCTCCGCAAGGTGGCCGCAAGCATCCGCAGCAGGAATTCCTGCAGGTCGATACGCGCAACATCCTGTTCATCTGTGGCGGGGCATTCTCCGGTCTGGAGAAGGTCATCCAGCAGCGTTCCACTCGCGGTGGCATCGGCTTCAGTGCTGAAGTCCGCAGCAAGGAGGAAGGCAAGAAGGTTGGTGAATCGCTGCGTGAAGTCGAGCCGGATGATCTGGTCAAATTTGGCCTGATCCCTGAGTTCGTCGGTCGCCTGCCTGTTCTGGCGACACTCGACGAACTGGATGAAGCTGCATTGATGCAGATCCTCACCGAGCCCAAGAACGCCTTGACCAAGCAATACGGCAAGCTGTTCGAAATGGAAGGTGTGGACCTGGAGTTCCGCAGCGATGCACTGAAATCCGTCGCCCGCAAGGCGCTGGAGCGCAAGACCGGTGCACGTGGCCTGCGTTCCATCCTCGAAGGCATTCTGCTCGACACCATGTACGAGATTCCTTCGCAGAAGGATGTCAGCAAGGTGGTGATCGACGAGAGCGTCATCGATGGCACTTCGCAGCCGCTGCTGATCTACGAGAACAGCGAGCCGCCAGCCAAAGCCGCACCAGACGCCTGAGTCTGAGGGGCAGTGAAACCAGCAAGGGGCCTACGGGCCCCTTTGCTTTTCCTGTCGCAGAGCTTGTTTTTTTCCGGGGCTGCCCCCACATTAACTCCAAGCTCAAATTTCCATCGGATTACGGCCACAGGGCCGCTGTAGAGGCGAAATCATGAAGACAACCCTCGACTTGCCTCTTTTGCCATTGCGCGATGTCGTTGTTTACCCGCACATGGTCATCCCGCTGTTCGTGGGGCGTGAAAAGTCCATCGAGGCGCTTGAAGCCGCGATGACCGGTGAGAAGCAAATCCTTTTGCTGGCTCAGAAGAATCCAGCCGATGATGATCCGGGCGAAGATGCCCTGTATCGCGTCGGTACCATCGCTACAGTCCTCCAACTGCTGAAGCTGCCCGATGGCACCGTCAAGGTGCTGGTCGAGGGCGAGCAGCGCGGTGCGGTCGAGCGGTTTGTCGAGGTCGAAGGCCATATTCGCGCCGAAGTTGCCCTGATCGACGAAACCGAAGCGGCCGACCGCGAATCCGAAGTGTTCGTACGCACCTTGCTGTCCCAGTTCGAGCAATACGTCCAGCTGGGCAAGAAGGTCCCCGCCGAAGTTCTCTCGTCGCTCAATAGCATCGATGAGCCTGGTCGTCTGGTAGACACGATGGCCGCGCACATGGCGCTGAAGATCGAACAGAAGCAGGAAATCCTTGAAATCATCGATCTGGCTGCCCGCGTCGAGCACGTGCTGGCACTGCTGGATGGTGAAATCGATTTGCTGCAGGTCGAGAAGCGCATTCGTGGGCGGGTCAAGAAGCAAATGGAGCGCAGCCAGCGCGAGTACTACCTGAATGAGCAAATGAAGGCCATTCAGAAGGAACTCGGCGATGGCGATGAAGGCCACAACGAAGTCGAGGAGCTGAAAAAGCGCCTGGACGCTGCCGGGCTGCCGAAGGATGCCTATGCCAAGGCCCAGGCCGAGCTGAACAAGCTCAAGCAAATGTCGCCGATGTCCGCCGAGGCCACGGTGGTGCGCTCGTATCTCGATTGGCTGGTGCAGGTCCCGTGGAAGGCACAGAGCAAGGTGCGACTGGACCTGGCCAAGGCGGAAGAGATTCTCGACGCCGACCATTACGGGCTGGAAGAGGTCAAGGAGCGTATCCTCGAGTACCTCGCGGTGCAAAAGCGGGTGAAGAAAATCCGTGGCCCTGTTCTGTGCCTGGTCGGACCTCCTGGTGTGGGCAAGACCTCGCTGGCCGAGTCCATCGCCAGCGCCACCAACCGCAAGTTCGTGCGCATGGCCCTGGGTGGCGTGCGCGACGAAGCCGAGATTCGTGGGCATCGCCGTACCTACATTGGCTCGATGCCAGGTCGCCTGATCCAGAAGATGACCAAGGTGGGTGTGCGCAACCCGCTGTTCCTGCTCGATGAAATCGACAAGATGGGTAGCGACATGCGTGGCGATCCTGCGTCGGCGCTGCTGGAAGTGCTGGACCCAGAGCAGAACCACAACTTCAACGATCATTATCTGGAGGTCGATTACGACCTGTCGGATGTGATGTTCCTTTGCACCTCCAACTCGATGAACATCCCGCCGGCGCTGCTGGACCGGATGGAAGTCATTCGTCTGCCGGGTTACACCGAAGACGAGAAGGTGAACATCGCGATCAAGTACCTGCTGCCGAAGCAGATCAAGGCCAACGGTCTGAAGAAGGGCGAGCTGGACGTCGATGTCGCGGCGATTCGCGACATCATTCGCTACTACACCCGCGAAGCCGGTGTGCGTGGCCTGGAGCGGCAGATTGCCAAGGTCTGCCGCAAGGTGGTCAAGGAATACACCGGGCAGAAGCAGGCGCAGGTCAAGGTCGGCAGTGACCATCTGGAGCACTTCCTCGGGGTCCGCAAGTTCCGTTACGGCCTGGCCGAGCAGCAGGATCAGGTGGGGCAGGTGACCGGTCTGGCGTGGACCCAGGTGGGTGGCGAATTGCTGACCATCGAAGCGGCCGTCGTGCCGGGCAAAGGTCAGTTGATCAAGACGGGTTCCCTTGGCGACGTCATGGTCGAGTCGATCACTGCGGCGCAGACCGTGGTGCGCAGTCGGGCCCAGAGCCTGGGCATCCCTGCCGATTTCCATGAGAAGCGCGATACCCACATCCACATGCCGGAAGGGGCGACACCCAAGGACGGCCCGAGTGCCGGTGTCGGCATGTGCACCGCTCTGGTTTCCGCGCTGACGCAAATCCCGGTACGTGCAGATGTGGCAATGACTGGCGAGATTACTTTGCGCGGTCAGGTTCTGGCGATTGGTGGTTTGAAGGAAAAACTGCTGGCCGCACACCGCGGTGGAATCAAGACAGTGATCATTCCGGAAGAGAACGTGCGTGATCTGAAAGAAATTCCTGACAATATTAAGCAGGATCTTCAGATTAAGCCGGTTAAATGGATTGACGAAGTCCTCCAAATTGCGCTGCAATACGCCCCGGAGCCCTTGCCGGATGTGGCTCCCGAGATTGTCGCCAAGGATGAAAAGCGTGACGGTGATTCAAAGGAACGAATCAGTACGCATTAAGTATTTTGCCGGGTGGCCTGACTGACAGTTTTCCAGGTCCTTGCCGTAAAAGGCACTGAAGTGTCATCGGCCATTTGGCGTAGATTCAAATTTACATAGTTAGAAACAAACTCAAATAGAAATAAGGGGACTTAGAGTGAACAAGTCGGAACTGATTGACGCTATCGCTGCATCCGCTGATATTCCAAAAGCTGCTGCCGGCCGTGCGCTGGACGCAGTAATCGAATCGGTCACCGGTGCCCTGAAGGGTGGTGATTCCGTGGTTCTGGTCGGCTTCGGTACCTTCTCGGTAACTGACCGTCCTGCCCGTACCGGTCGCAACCCGCAAACCGGCAAAACTCTGGAAATCCCTGCTGCCAAGAAGCCAACCTTCAAGGCTGGCAAGGCGCTGAAAGACGCGGTCAACAACTAAGACGCTCTCTTCAGGCTTTCGCCTAACCGGGCCGGCCTTCGCGACCGGCCCGTAGGCGGAGTAGAAAGGATCATGAATTCGTCTGCTCCGCCCGTTACGAGAAGGCGCATCCCCGGATGCGCCTTTCTTCTATCAGGACTCTACCCACGCTCCGCGGTTGTGCAGCCGCCACAGCCGTTTCTGGGGGACGCATGCTGCAAAATATCAGGGACAATTCACAAGGTTGGATTGCCAAGACCATCATTGGTGTCATCGTGGTACTGATGGCGCTGACCGGCTTCGATGCCATTTTCCAGGCCGTCAGCCACGACAAGGATGCTGCCAAGGTCAATGGCGACACCATCAGTCAGAATGAACTGACCCAGGCTGTCGACACGCAACGCCGCCAACTGGTGCAACAACTGGGCAAGGATTTCGACCCCTCCCTGCTGGATGACAAGATGCTGCGCGAGGCCGCGCTGAAAGGTCTGATCGATCGTCAACTGCTGCTGCAGGGCGCGCATGATGCCAAGTTCTCCTTCTCCGAAGGCGCCCTGGATCAGGTGATCCTGCAAACCCCCGAGTTCCAGGTGGACGGCAAGTTCAGTGCCGAGCGCTTCGATCAGGTTATTCGCCAACTGGGCTACGGCCGTATGCAGTTCCGCGAAATGCTTGCTCAGGAAATGCTCATCGGCCAGTTGCGCACCGGCCTGGCGGGCAGCGGTTTCGTTACCGATGCAGAGGTTGACGCCTTCGCACGCCTGGAAAAGCAGACCCGTGATTTCGCATCGTTGACCTTCAAGGCCGATCCTGCTGCTGTCCACGTCACCGACGAACAGATCAAGGCTCACTACGACCAGCACGCAAAGGAGTTCATGAGCCCGGATCAGGTCGTCATCGACTATATCGAGCTGAAGAAGGCCGCGTTCTTCGACCAGGTCAAGGTCAACGAAGACGAGCTGCAGTCGCTGTATCAGAAGGAAATCGCCAACCTCGCCGAGCAACGCCACGCCGCGCATATCCTCATCGAAGTCAACGACAAGCTGAACGAAGCCCAGGCCAAGGCCCGCGCCGAGGAAATCCAGCAGCGTCTGGCCAAAGGTGAAGACTTTGCCAAGCTGGCCAAGGAGTTCTCCCAGGACCCTGGATCGGCGAGCAATGGTGGTGACCTCGGTTACGCCGGCAAAGGTGTTTATGACCCGGCGTTCGAAGGCGCACTGTATGCGTTGAACAAGGATCAGGTCTCCGCACCCGTCCGTACCGAGTTCGGTTTCCATCTGATCAAGCTGTTGGGTGTTCAGGCTCCGGAAGTTCCGACGTTCGCCAGTCTGAAAGACAAGCTGACCCACGAGCTCAAGATCCAGCAGGTCGAGCAGCGTTTCGTCGAAGCCACCAAGCAACTGGAAGACTCGGCATTCGAGGCTTCGGACCTGGCCCAGCCGGCTCAGGATCTGGGGCTGAAGGTGCAGACTTCTGCGCCGTTCGGTCGCGAAGGCGGTGATGGTATTACTGCAAACCGTCAGGTGATCCAGGCGGCATTCAGCCCTGAAGTGCTGGATGAGGGCTCCAACAGCTCGGCTATCGAACTGGATCCGGAGACGGTCGTGGTTGTCCGGGCCAAGGAGCACCGCAAGCCGGCGCAACTGCCTCTCGAAGCCGTTGCCGGTCCTATCCGTGACCACTTGGCCAAGGAGCAGGCGACCGCTGCCGTGAAGAGCAAGACCGACGCGCTGTTGGCTGGTCTGCGTGATGGCAAGATCGCCTACGCATCGGTACAGGATGGTCAAGCCTGGAAGGTCCAGGAAGCGGCCACCCGTATGCAGGAAGGTGTAGAGCCGGCTGAGCTGCAGGCGGTGTTCCGCATGAGCAAGCCGGAAGCCAAGGACAAGCCGGTTTACTCCAGCGTCACCCTGGCCAATGGCGATGTCGTCGTGCTGCGCCTGAACGGTGTCAACGAAGGCGGTACGGTCACCGAGGAAGAGAAGCGCCAGTATCGCGGCTTCCTCGCTTCCCGTGCGGCTCAGCAGGACTTTGCGGCGTACCGCAAGCAGCTGGAAGCCAAGGCGGAGATCACTCGCTACTGAGTGCTTTCCACCTGAATGAAAAAGGCCGCGTCAGCGGCCTTTTTCATTTCGATTGGGTCAAGAATTCATCACCCAGAAAAAGAAAAGGCCGCAAAAGCGGCCTTTTCCTTTTGCCCGGAACTTACTCCGAGATATCACCCATGGCAGTGGTATTGAAGCCACCGTCCACGTACATGATTTCACCGCTGACACCCGACGCCAGGTCGGAGCAGAGGAAGGCGCCAGCGTTGCCGACTTCGTCGATGGTGACGTTGCGACGCAGCGGGGTCTGGGCTTCGTTGGCGGCGAGCATCTTGCGGAAGCTCTTGATGCCGGAAGCAGCCAGGGTACGGATCGGACCGGCGGAGATGGCGTTGACGCGAGTGCCTTCCGGGCCGAGGCTACCGGCCAGGTAACGAACGCCGGCTTCCAGGCTGGCCTTGGCCATGCCCATGACGTTGTAGTTAGGCATGGTGCGTTCGGCGCCCAGGTAGGACAGGGTCAGCAGGCTGCCGTTGCGGCCTTTCATCATCTCGCGACCGGCCTTGGCCAGGGCGACGAAGCTGTAGGCACTGATGTCGTGGGCAATGCGGAAACCTTCGCGGGTGGTGACTTCGGTGAAGTCGCCGTCGAGCTGGTCGCCCGGTGCGAAGCCAACGGAGTGCACGATGCAGTCCAGGCCGTCCCACTTCTTGCTCAGCTCTTCGAAGACCTTGGCGATGTCGTCGTCATTGGCAACGTCGCAAGGGAAGCACAGCTCAGGGTTGGAGCCCCAGCCCGCAGCGAACTCTTCGACGCGGCCCTTGAGCTTTTCGTTCTGGTAGGTGAAGGCAAGTTCTGCACCCTCGCGATGCATGGCGGCAGCGATGCCGGATGCGATGGACAGTTTGCTGGCGACACCGACGATCAGTACGCGCTTACCGGCGAGAAAACCCATGTGTTGTTCCTCTTCAGGTTATATCGACAGCCGTGGGAGCCAGGAAAGCGGCCTCCAGCAGCTGCTGTGTATAGGAATGTTGCGGTGCGGCGAAAATCTGTGCAGCCGGACCTTGTTCAACCACCTGACCCTGCTTCACCACCATCAGTTGGTGACTCAGCGCCTTGACCACCGCCAGATCGTGGCTGATGAACAGGTAAGTCAGGTTGTACTTGGTCTGCAGCGTGCGCAGCAGTTCAACCACCTGGCGCTGAACGGTGCGGTCGAGCGCCGAAGTGGGCTCGTCCAGCAGGATCAGCGCCGGTTTCAATACCAGTGCCCGGGCAATGGCAATCCGTTGTCGTTGGCCTCCGGAAAACTCGTGAGGGTAGCGGTGCCGGGTTTCCGGGTCCAGACCTACTTCCCTGAGCGCTTCCATGATGGCCTGTTCCTGTTCTGCCTCCGTGCCTATCCGATGAATGCGCAGGCCTTCTCCGACGATATCGCTCACGCACATGCGCGGGCTGAGGCTGCCGAAGGGGTCCTGGAACACCACCTGCATTTCCCGCCGCAGCGGGCGTACCTGTTGCTGGCTCATGCCGTCCAGCCGCTGGTTCTCGAAGCGGATGGCGCCCTGGCTGCCGATCAACCGCAGGATCGCCAGACCCAGCGTAGACTTGCCCGAACCACTTTCGCCAACGATGCCCAGGGTCTGGCCCTGGGGCAGGCTGAAGTTGATTCCGTCCACCGCCTTGACGTGGTCCACGGTGCGACGCAGGAAGCCTTTCTTGATCGGGAACCAGACCCGCAGGTCCTCGACTTCCAATAACGGCGCGCCTTCCGGGTTGCCGGCCGGCCCGCCGCTGGGCTCGGCGCCGAGCAGCATTTTGGTGTACGGATGCTGCGGAGCGCGGAACAGTTCTTCACACGACGCCTGTTCGACGATGCAACCGCGCTGCATGACACATACGCGGTGCGCAATTCTTTTCACCAGGTTCAGATCGTGACTGATCAGTAACAGCGCCATGCCCAGCTTGGCCTGCAGACGCTTCAGCAATTCGAGAATTTTCAATTGGACAGTGACGTCCAGAGCGGTCGTCGGCTCGTCGGCGAT
>DQAA01000124.1:6983-8419 GCA_003523465.1 Pseudomonas sp. | reverse complement strand
CGCTGGCCGCCGGACAGCTCGTGGGGCAGGGCCTTGAGGCGCTTGACCGGATCGGGGATGCCGACCAGTTCCAGCAGCTCCAGGGTCCGCGCGGTAGCCTCCTTGCCGCGCAGGCCCTTGTGCAGCATCAGCACTTCGTTGATCTGCTTCTCGATGTTGTGCAGCGGGTTCAGCGAGGTCATCGGCTCCTGGAAGATCATGGCGATGCGGTTGCCACGGATGTGGCGCATCTTCTTTTCGTCCAGATGCAGCAGGTCCTGGTTGTCGTAGCGGATGCTGCCGGACGGGTGCCGTGCCAGCGGGTAGGGCAGCAGGCGCAGGATGGAGTGGGCGGTGACCGACTTGCCCGAGCCACTCTCGCCAACCAGGGCCAGGGTCTCGCCGCGACGAATGTCGAAACTGACGCTCTCCACCACGCGCTGCTGTTGCGCGCCGCTGACGAATTCGACGGCGAGGTCGCGTACTTCGATCAAGGTGTCCTTGTTCATGTCATTTCCTCGGGTCGAAGGCATCGCGGGCGGACTCGCCGATGAATACCAGCAGGCTGAGCATCAGGGCCAGCACGGCAAAGGCACTGATGCCCAGCCATGGCGCCTGCAGGTTGGATTTGCCCTGGGCGACCAGCTCGCCGAGGGACGGCGCGCCGGGCGGCAGGCCGAAGCCGAGGAAGTCCAGGGCGGTGAGGGTGCCGATGGCGCCGGTGAGAATGAACGGCAGGAAGGTCATGGTCGAGACCATGGCATTGGGCAGGATGTGCCGGTACATGATCGTCGCGTTCTGCATGCCCAGGGCGCGGGCTGCACGTACATATTCGAGGTTGCGCCCGCGGAGGAACTCGGCACGCACCACGTCGACCAGGCTCATCCACGAGAACAGCAGCATGATCCCCAGCAGCCACCAGAAGTTCGGTTGCACGAAGCTGGCGAGGATGATCAGCAGGTACAGCACGGGCAGGCCCGACCAGATCTCCAGGAAACGCTGCCCGACCAGGTCGACCCATCCGCCGTAGAAGCCCTGCAGGGCGCCGGCGATCACGCCAATGATGGAGCTCAATATGGTCAGGGTCAGGGCGAACAATACCGAGATGCGGAAGCCGTAGATCACCCGCGCCAGTACATCGCGGCCCTGGTCGTCGGTACCCAGCCAGTTCTGTGCCGAAGGCGGGGCGGGGGCCGGGACCTTGAGGTCGTAGTTGATGCTCTGGTAGCTGAACGGAATCGGCGCCCACACGACCCAGCTCTGCTTCTTCTCCAGCAAGTCGCGGATGTACGGACTCTTGTAGTTGGCTTCCAGGGGGAACTCGCCGCCGAAGGTGGTTTCCGGATAACGCTTGAATGCCGGGAAGTAGAACTCGCCGTCATAGCGCACCACCAGTGGCTTGTCGTTGGCGATCAGTTCGGCGCCCAGGCTCAGGCCGAACAGGATCACGAACAGCC
>DQAA01000124.1:0-6943 GCA_003523465.1 Pseudomonas sp. | reverse complement strand
CGAAGTCGATGCGTGGATCGACCAGGGTGTAGGTCAGGTCGCCGATCAGTTTCACCACCAGCCCCAGCAGGGTGAAGATGAACAGGGTGCCGAAGACCACCGGGTAGTCGCGGTTGATTGCCGCCTCGAAGCTCATCAGGCCAAGGCCGTCGAGGGAGAAGATCACCTCCACCAGCAGCGAACCGGTGAAGAAGATGCCGATGAAGGCCGAGGGGAAGCCGGCGATCACCAGCAGCATGGCGTTGCGGAACACATGGCCGTACAGCACCCGGTTCGGCGTCAGGCCCTTGGCCTTGGCGGTGACCACGTATTGCTTGTTGATCTCGTCGAGGAAGCTGTTCTTGGTCAGCAGGGTCATGGTGGCGAAGTTGCCGATGACCAGCGCAGTGATGGGCAGCGCCAGGTGCCAGAAATAGTCGGTGATCTTGCCCCAGGTGCTCAGTTCGTCGAAGTTGTTCGAGGTCAGCCCGCGCAACGGGAACCAGTCCAGGTAACTGCCGCCGGCGAACACCACGATCAGCAGGATGGCGAAGAGAAACGCGGGAATGGCGTAACCGATGATGATTGCCGAACTGGTCCAGACGTCGAAGTGACTGCCGTGCCGCGTAGCCTTGGCGATCCCCAGGGGGATCGAGACCAGGTACATGATCAGCGTGCTCCACAGGCCCAAGGAGATCGAAACCGGCAGCTTCTCGGCGATCAGGTCGACCACCTTGGCGTCACGGAAGAAGCTGTCGCCGAAGTCCAGCCGGGCGTAGTTCTTGACCATGATCCACAAGCGTTCCGGCGCCGACTTATCGAAGCCGTACATGTGCTCGATTTCCTTGATCAGTGCCGGATCGAGGCCTTGTGCGCCACGGTAGTTGGAGCCGGCCACCGAGACCTCGGCACCGCCGCCGGCAATCCGGCTGGTGGCTCCCTCGAAGCCCTCGAGCTTGGCGATCATCTGTTCCACAGGCCCGCCGGGCGCCGCCTGGATGATGATGAAGTTGATGACCAGGATGCCCAGCAGGGTCGGGATGATCAGCAGCAGACGCCGCAGGATATAGGCCAGCATCTCACTGTGCTCCGTTCGCTGCGGTGTCGTCCGGTGCCACCGGCGTGGTCGGTGTCACCTCGGGCTTGATCCACCAGGTATTGACGCCGATGTCGTACTTGGGCGGGGTTTGCGGGTGGCCGATGTGGTTCCAGTAGGCTACGCGCCAGGTCTTGATATGCCAGTTCGGCACCACGTAGTAGCCCCAGAGCAATACGCGATCGAGGGCGCGGGTATGGGCGACCAGGCTTTGCCGCGAATCGGCGTTGATCAGCGACTCCACCAGGCTGTCCACGGCCGGATCCTTCAGGCCCATGTAATTGCGGCTGCCCGGGTTGTCGGCACTGCCGCTCTGCCAGAACTCGCGCTGCTCGTTGCCTGGCGAGTTGGACTGCGGGAAGCCGCCGACGATCATGTCGAAGTCCCGCGAGCGCAGGCGATTGATGTATTCGGCGACGTCTACGCGGCGGATGTTCAGGGTGATGCCGAGGTCAGCGAGATTGCGCTTGTAGGGCAGCAGAACGCGCTCGAATTCGGTCTGGGCCAGGAGGAACTCGATGGTCAGTGGCTTGCCCTGGGCATCCACCATCTTGTCGTTCTCGATACGCCATCCGGCGTCCTGCAGCAGCTTGTAGGCCTGGCGTTGCTGTTCACGGATCATGCCGCTGGCATCGGTGACCGGGTTCTTGAATTCCTCGCTGAACACCTGCTCGGGAATCTTGCCCCGGAGTGGTTCGAGCAGCTTCAGCTCATCCGTCCCGGGAAGCCCCCTGGCGGCCATCTCGGAGTTCTCGAAGTAGCTGCCGGTGCGGGTGTAGGCGCCGTTGAACAGTTGCTTGTTGGTCCATTCGAAGTCCAGCAGCAGGCTCAGTGCCTGGCGCACTCGCACATCCTGGAAGACCGGGCGGCGCAGGTTGAAGACGAAGCCCTGCATGCCGGTCGGGGTGCCGTTGGGGATTTCCTCGCGGATAAGGCGCTTTTCCCGGACTGCCGGAATGTTGTAGGCGGTCGCCCAGTTCTTCGCGCTGGTTTCGAACCAGTAGTCGAATTGCCCGGCCTTTAGCGCTTCGAGAGCCACGGTGTTGTCGCGGTAGTAGTCGACGGTGATGGCGTCGAAGTTGTAGAAACCGCGGTTGATCGGCAGGTCCTTGCCCCAGTAGTCCTTGTCCCGTTCCAGGCGAATCGAGCGTCCTGGCTTGACCTCTGCGACCTTGTACGGACCGCTGCCCACCGGGACTTCGAGCCCGCCTTTGGCGAAGTCGCGGCCTTCCCAGACATGCTTGGGCAAGACGGCGATCTGCCCGAGGATCAGCGGCAGTTCGCGGTTGTTGCTGTGCTTGAACTTGAACAGCACCTTGAGCGGCTCTTCGGCGACCACTTCGGCGACGTCAGCGTAGTAGCCGCGGAACAGTGGGGCTCCGCTTTTCATCAGGGTGTTGAAGGTGAATACCACGTCTTCCGCGCGTACCGGCTTGCCGTCGTGGAAGCGCGCTTCGGGGCGCAGGTAGAAGCGCACCCAGCTGTTGTCCGGGGCCTTCTCGATCTGCCTGGCCAGCAGGCCATACTCGGTGAAGGGCTCGTCGAGGCTGGCGCGGGCCAGGGTGTCGTATACCAGGTCGATATTGTCCGCCGGCACGCCCTTGCTGATGAACGGGTTGAGGCTGTCGAAACCGCCGAAACCGTTCTGGCGGAAGGTGCCCCCCTTGGGTGCATCGGGGTTCACATAGTCGAAATGCTTGAAATCGGCCGGGTATTTCGGTGCTTCGTTGTACAGGGTGACGGCATGCTCCGGTGCAGCCAGGGCGGGCAGGCCCAGGCCAGCCAGCAACAGGCCGCCGAGCATCAGGCGCAAACGGGGTATCGGCATCATTGGGCGTTCTCCGAAGGCTTGAGCCACCAGGTATTCAGCCCGAGGGTATAGGGCGGTGTGGTGACGAAGGCGAACCGGTTGCGGTAGGCCAGGCGGTGATAGTCGAGATACCAGTTGGGAATCATGTAGTGCTGCCAGAGCAGGACCCGGTCCAGGGCGCGGGTGGCGGCCACCTGGTCATCACGGGTTTGCGCAGCGAGCAGGGTTTCGAGCAGGTGGTCGACCACCGGACTGTCGACGCCAGCGTAGTTCTTGCTGCCCTTGGTGCCGGCCTGGCTGGAATGGAAATATTGCCATTGCTCGAGTCCGGGGCTGAGAGTCTGGGTCAGGGTCATCAGGATCATGTCGAAATCGAACTGGTCCAGGCGCTGCTTGTACTGGGCGCGGTCCACGGTGCGCAGGCGCGCATCGATGCCGATGCTGGCGAGGTTCTCCACATATGGCTGGAGGATGCGCTCGAGGTTCGGATTGACCAGCAGGATCTCCAGTTTCAGTGGCTGACCCTTGCCGTTCAGCAGGCGCTGGCCGCTCAGCTTCCAGCCCGCCTGGCCAAGCAGATCGAGGGCCTGGCGCAGGTTGTCGCGGCCGATGCCGCGTCCATCGGTCTGGCTGACCTTGAATGGTTGGGTGTAAAGCGCGGCCGGTAGCTGATCGCGGTATGGCGCCAGCAACAGCCACTCCTTGCCCACTGGCAGGCCTTCGGCGCTGAACTCGCTATTGGGGTAGAAACTGGAGGCGCGCCGGTAGGCGTCGCTGAACAGCGTGCGATTGGTCCATTCGAAGTCGAGCATCAGGCCCAGCGCCTGGCGCACGCGGCGATCGGAAAAGGCTGCGCGCCGGCTGTTCATGAACAGGCCTTGGGTCTGGGTCGGGATCTGGTGCTTGATCTGTGCCTGGATTACCTGGCCGCGGCGTACGGCGGGGAAGTTGTAGCCATTGGCCCAGTTCTTCGCCTGGTGCTCGATGTAGATGTCGAACTCGCCGGCCTTGAAGGCTTCGAAGGCCACGTCGCTATCGCGATAGAACTCGTATTCGACGCGGTCGAAGTTGTACTTGCCGCGATTGACCGGCAGGTCCTTGCCCCACCAGTCTTTCACCCGCTCGAAGACCAGGCGTCGACCTGGCTGCACTTCGCTGATGCGATAGGGACCGCTGCCCAGTGGTGGCTCGAAGGTGGTGGCCTTGAAGTCACGGCCTTTCCAGTAATGCTGCGGCAATACCGGCATTTCACCGAGGCGCAGGATCAGCAGGGGGTTGCCGGCACGCTTGAAGACAAAGCGGATGCGCTGCGGGCTGAGCACATCGACCCGTTCGACCTCTTGCAGGTTGGTGCGGTAGATCGGATGACCTTCCTTGAGCAGCGTGCGATAGGAAAACGCCACGTCTGCGGCGGTGATTGGCTTGCCATCGTGAAAGCGTGCTTCCGGGCGCAGGTTGAATACCACCCAACTGCGGTCCTCGGCGTATTCCACCGAGCGGGCGATCAGTCCGTAACTTGACGTAGCCTCGTCCCCGGACGGGTCGTACTGGCCGGTCCCCACCATCAGGGTTTCATTGAGCTCGTTGACCCCGTACTGCAGGAAGTTCGGCGTGGTTACCGGACTGCTGCCCTTGAAGGTGTAGGGGTTGAGGGTGTCGAAGGTGCCGAATGCCATGGCGCGCAAGGTGCCGCCTTTGGGCGCTTGCGGGTTGACCCAATCGAAGTGGGTGAACTTGGCAGGGTACTTGAGCGTGCCGAACTGGGCGTAACCGTGACTTTCGGTGATGGTAGCGCCCGCAGGAAAGCTCAAGACCAGGCTGATTGACAGCAGGAGGGGACGTATCAAGTCGGCGATCCGATCCAGGCGGCTTGGGCTTTGTGCGTCCTACAGTAACAGCTTGTATCAGCAGGAAAAAGAGCGCGTCCCCGGCGTCTGGCGCCGCCCTTGGGTGGCGCCTTCCTTTATTAGTGGGGGAGGTAGACGGTCAGGGTCTGGCCCGGCTTCAGTGCCTGGCCGCTGCGCGGATTCCAGCGCTTGAGGTGCTGCATTTCAACGTTGAAGCGTTTGGCGACCAGGTACAGCGAATCGCCTTTGCGAACCTTGTACTGGGTGGCGCGCTGCTTGTCGGTGGTACCGGAGGAGGATTTCGAGGCGGAAGCCACGGTGATGGGCTTGCTGCTCTGCAGAACCAGTGTCTGGCCAGTTGCCAGGCGATTGCCTTTGAGCTTGTTCCAGCGCTGCAGGTCCTTGACGCTGACCCGATTGGCCTTGGCGATGCTGCCCAGGCTGTCGCCACGCTTGACCCGGTAGCGCACGCTGCGGGCTGGCGGGGTGTTGGCTTCGGCGAGAGCGGCTTCGAAGACGGCGGCCTTTGGCTGCAGGGCCAGCAACTCCTCGGGCTTCATGCTCGACAGGCTGCTGGTCAGCAATTGCGCCTTGGCGGTCGGTACCAGCAACTGTTGCGGACCATCCACGGTCATGCGCTTCTTGAAGGCCGGGTTCAGCTGGAACAGTTCGTCTTCGTCGATCTCGGCCAGGGCCGCGACCCGCGACAGGTCCAGGCGGTCCTTGATGGCAACGGCTTCGAAGTAGGGTTCGTTGGCGATCGGGTTGAGGTTCACCCCGTAGGCTTCCGGGGTCAGGACTACCTGGGACAGGGCCAGCAACTTCGGCACGTAGTCGCGGGTTTCGCCAGGCAGGGGCAGGTTCCAGTAATCGGTGGGCAGGCCGAGGCGTTCGTTGCGCTCGATGGCCCGGCTGACCGTACCCTCACCGGCGTTGTAGGCCGCCAGGGCCAACAGCCAGTCACCGTTGAACATGTCGTGCAGGCGGGTGAGGTAGTCCAGCGCCGCGTTGGTCGATGCGGTGATATCGCGACGGCCATCGTAGAAGCGGGTCTGGCGCAGGTTGTAGTAGCGCCCCGTGGAGGGAATGAACTGCCACAAGCCAACGGCGTGGGCCCGGGAGTAGGCCATCGGGTTGTAGGCGCTCTCGATTGCCGGCAGCAGGGCCAGCTCCAGCGGCATGTCGCGCTCTTCGAGACGCTCGACGATGTAGTGGATGTAGAGGCTGCCGCGGTCGCCGGCGGTTTCGAGGAAGGTCGGGTTGCTGGCGAACCACAGGCGCTGTTGCTCGATGCGCGGGTTGACGCCGATGTCGTCCTGTAGCTGGAAGCCCTGGCGGATGCGTTCCCAGACGTCCTGCGGCGCCTGCTCGACGGGCTTGGCCTGAACGAACACAGGCTTGTGCTTCACGCGAGGCTGGACGTGCATGCGAACGGCTTCGTTGTCGCCCATTTGACTGGTGCTCTGGCAGCCCACGAGAGTGGCTGTCAGGCCGAGCGCTACGGCCTGTGCAAGGCGCGTAAGAGCGACGGAGTTGAAGGTTCTGCGGCGATTGGACGACATTGGCTGGGACAGAGTTCCGGGCGAAAATGTCGGGCGATTCTAGAAAGCGTCCCCGACCGGGTCAACCTTTCAGAACTGTGCGGTCATCAAGCGGCAATGCTTAGAACCTATCCTTCCAAGCCCGCAACCCAGCAAAAACAGCACTTGGCGTAGGGTTTAACGCCCCCGTCCATTCGTCTGCTTTTTCTTTAACGGATGTGTCGGATGTCCTCAAAAAGGGGTTGGTCAGCCTTTCAAGTGCGATTGTCGACGGCAACGTGATGAGATTGTTCGCACGCAAGCGGGAAACTTCCGCGAATCGCGCGAGAACGTGCTGATTATGGGGTTCCACGGCGCAGGCGAAGCGCAGGTTGCTCAGGGTGTATTCGTGGGCGCAATACACTTGCGTCGTCTCTGGCAGGGCGGCGAGACGCTGCAGCGACGTGTACATCTGCTCTGGCGTACCCTCGAACAAGCGCCCGCAACCGGCGGCGAACAGCGTGTCGCCGCTGAACAGCAAGGGCGTGGCCGGTTGATCGCTGAAGTATGCGATGTGTCCAAGGGTATGGCCGGGTACGGCGAACACCTGGAAATCCGTGTCCAGGACCCGCACCAGCGCGTTGTCCTCGAGCGCCACGTCCCGCGCCGGGATGCGCTCGCCGGCCGGCCC
>DQAA01000417.1 GCA_003523465.1 Pseudomonas sp. | reverse complement strand
CGGGCCGGCATCCGGGACGCGCAGGCCGACGGTGCGGTTTTCCTCGCCCCACTCCACGTTGACCGGCGCCGAGGTGTCGGGCAGGAAGCGGCGGAACGAGTTGACGTTGGGGGCGAACAGCGGCAGCACTTCGGGGATGAATTTCTGCAAGCCGCCGATGTGATAGAGGAACAGCTCGCTCATGCTGCCGTCTTCATTGGAGAAGATGTTCTTCCCGGTTTTGACGTCGATGATGCTCTGGTGCAGGTGCATGGCGCTGCCCGGCTCACCGGTCATGGGCTTGGCCATGAAGGTGGCGGCGACGTTGTGCTTGAGCGCGGCCTCGCGCATGGTGCGCTTGAACACCAGGATCTGGTCGGCCAGGGACAGGGCATTGCCGTGACGGAAGTTGATCTCCATCTGGGCAGTGCCGTCCTCGTGGATCAGCGTGTCGAGGTCGAGGTTCTGCAGTTCACACCAGTCGTAGACGTCTTCGAACAGCGGGTCGAATTCGTTGGCGGCTTCGATGGAGAAGGACTGGCGACCGGTTTCCGGGCGGCCGGAGCGGCCAATCGGCGGTTGCAGCGGGAAGTCCGGGTCTTCGCAGCGCTTGGTCAGGTAGAACTCCATTTCCGGCGCCACGATCGGCTGCCAGCCCTTGTCGGAATAGAGCTTCAGGACCTTCTTCAGCACGTTGCGCGGCGACAGCTCGACCGGGTTGCCCTTCTTGTCGTAGGTGTCGTGGATGACCTGGGCGGTCGGCTCGATGGCCCACGGCACGAGGAACACGGCGTTCTCGTCGGGGCGGCAGATCATGTCGATGTCGGCCGGGTCGAGCAGCTGGTAATAGATGTCGTCATCGACGTAGTCGCCGGTCACCGTCTGCAGCAGGACGCTCTCGGGCAGACGCATGCCCTTTTCCGCGATGAACTTGTTGGTCGGCGAGATCTTGCCACGGGTGATACCGGTCAGGTCGCTGATCAGACACTCGACTTCGGTGATCTTGTGCTCTTTCAGCCAATCGGTGAGCTGGTCGAGATTGCTGCTACTCATACATACCTCGGGAGGTAAATGCCTGGACTAGGGTCAAAACGCCTTTAACAGGCCGTTTCCAGCATTCTGGATGCCCTGCGGAGCCAAAGCAAAAGGCGCGCAGGGAGAATGCGTCTCCGGCATCCGTCGGGATACAGGGGAGGCGACTATAGTCATGAATGGCAGTACGAGAGGGTGAATCTTTCGGGAATACATCGCCTTGGCCGTCAACTATTTTGGCCGGCGCAGACGCTACGTGAATGTAGCGATCGCAGCTCGCGGAAATGGCGGACAGGCCTGCCCACGCTGGGCAGCCGCTATCGCCGATGATCGGCAGGCGTAACATGTAACCCCCGGTATTATTGATGTTATGGGTTGCGACCGAGCTTAGCCTTGTTCATTTTTTTACACAACTCCCCCGTAAAAAATAAAATACGGCCATCTCGTTTTTGACCCGGGGCGACGAAAGCAGCCCTTGTCGACGCCCCCAATTGCAGCAAAAATGCCGCTATGGCGCCCTTTTAGGGCATCATGGGCCTGGCTTGACTTCACTCAGGCTTTCCGATTGACTGGGTCCGCAAGCCCCAATTGATTGATATTTTTAACAACAAAGGTGTTGCATCATGTCGGTACCCCCGCGTGCCGTTCAGCTTAACGAAGCGAACGCGTTCCTTAAGGAACATCCTGAGGTTCTCTACGTTGACCTTCTGATTGCAGATATGAATGGTGTGGTGCGTGGCAAGCGCATCGAGCGCACCAGCCTCCACAAGGTTTACGAGAAAGGCATCAACCTGCCCGCCTCCCTCTTCGCATTGGATATCAACGGCTCTACCGTCGAGAGCACCGGCCTGGGCCTGGACATCGGCGATGCCGACCGGATCTGCTATCCAATCCCTGGCACCCTGTCCAACGAACCCTGGCAGAAGCGCCCTACCGCGCAGCTGCTGATGACCATGCACGAAATCGAAGGCGAGCCCTTCTTCGCCGACCCGCGGGAAGTCCTGCGCCAGGTGGTGAGCAAGTTCGACGAGCTGGGCCTGACCATCTGCGCCGCGTTCGAACTGGAGTTCTACCTGATCGACCAGGAGAACGTGAACGGCCGTCCACAGCCGCCACGCTCGCCGATCTCCGGCAAACGCCCGCAATCGACCCAGGTCTACCTGATCGACGACCTCGACGAATATGTCGACTGCCTGCAGGACATCCTGGAAGGTGCGAAGGAACAGGGCATCCCTGCCGACGCCATCGTCAAGGAAAGCGCCCCGGCCCAGTTCGAAGTCAACCTGCACCACGTCGCCGACCCGCTGCGGGCCTGTGATTACGCAGTGCTGCTGAAACGCCTGATCAAGAACATCGCCTACGACCATGAGATGGACACCACCTTCATGGCCAAGCCGTATCCGGGCCAGGCGGGCAATGGTCTGCACGTCCATATCTCGGTGCTGGACAAGGATGGCAAGAACATCTTCACCAGTGAGGATCCCGAGCAGAACGCCGCGCTGCGTCACGCGATCGGCGGTGTGCTCGAGACCCTGCCCGCCTCGATGGCGTTCCTCTGCCCTAACGTCAACTCGTACCGTCGTTTCGGCGCACAGTTCTACGTGCCGAATGCGCCGAGCTGGGGTCTGGACAACCGCACCGTAGCCCTGCGCGTGCCGACCGGTTCAGCCGATGCCGTGCGTATCGAGCATCGCGTCGCCGGCGCCGACGCCAACCCGTACCTGCTGATGGCCGCCGTGCTGGCGGGCGTGCACCACGGCCTGACCAACAAGGTCGAGCCGAGCACCCCCGTCGAAGGC
>DQAA01000271.1 GCA_003523465.1 Pseudomonas sp. | reverse complement strand
AGCCAGGGCGAGAAGATCGGCCGCCTGCGCAGCCTCGGGGTAATCATGGCCACCGAGTTCGCCATCTGCACGACCCCTGGCGGCAGCGGCGGGCCGCTGACCCTGATGGCCCTGCTGTCCCGGGACCGGGTGCGACCCGCCCACAGTGGCGCGGTGTTCGCCATGGACCAGTTGAACGATCTGCTGTTCTTCCTCTGTGCGGTCCTCGGGATCGTCGTCTACACCCTGTTCCACAGTCTCGGGCGCAGCCTCGAAGGCATGCTGCTCGGCAGCGCGCTGTTGATGCTCGCCGTGCTCGGAGTAGGCGTGGGGCTGATGCGCTGGCGGCGCGGATTGATGCGCTGGAACGGGCGCCTGTTGGACAGGCTGAAGGTGCGTGGAGCGACCAGACGGCACTGGGCCCGGCGGGTGCTGCACTTCTTCAGGGCATTCCAGACCACCTTGCGCCTGCCGCGGCGGGTGCTGGCCCTGGTCTTCGGCCTGACCTGCCTGCACTGGGCCCTGCGTTACAGCGTGCTGTACCTGGTGGTGCTGGGGCTGGGAGGCAACTTGCAGTGGATTTCCAGTTTCCTGGTGCAAGTGTTGTCGCTGAGTGCCGGGCAGTTCAGCCTGCTGCCAGGCGGGGCGGGAGCGGCGGAGCTGACCTCGGCGACACTGCTGACGCCGATGGTGGGCAAATCAACGGCGGCGGCCGGGGTGCTGGTCTGGCGGGTCGTGACGTTCTATTTCTATCTGGTCGCCGGCGGGCCGGTGTTTCTCTGCCTGCTCGGCAAGCCCCTGCTCGACCGGATCAGCGGCCTGCGCCGCTAGCTGCGCCTGCCACAGCTCGGCGGCACCGGGGAAATCGGTGCCATCCTCGCTGTCCAGGGCATCCGGGTCATAGCGGCTGAGGCAACCTTCGCCCAGGGTGGGCGGAGGATGGGCGGTGGCCTTGTCGAGTGGATCGCTCATGGCTGCGCCCTCGTTGGCTCAGTTGAAGACCACGGTCTTGTTGCCGTGCACCAGCACCCGGTCTTCCAGGTGATAGCGCAGGCCGCGGGCCAGGACCATCTTCTCGACGTCACGGCCGAAGCGGACCATGTCCTCGATGCTGTCGCTGTGGCTGACGCGCACGACGTCCTGCTCGATGATCGGGCCGGCATCCAGCTCTTCGGTGACGTAGTGGCAGGTCGCGCCGATCAGCTTCACGCCGCGCAGCGAAGCCTGGTGGTACGGCTTGGCACCCACGAAGGACGGCAGGAAGCTGTGGTGGATATTAATGACACGCTGGGCGTAGGCCTCGCACAGCTGCGGCGGCAGGATCTGCATGTAGCGCGCCAGCACCACTACGTCGGCACCGTGCTCGGCGACCAGGCGCGAGACTTCGGCGAACGCCGGCTGCTTGTCTTTCGGGTCGACCGGGACATGGAAGAACGGAATGCCGTGCCACTCGACCATGCTGCGCAGGTCGTCGTGGTTGGAGATCACGCAAGGAATGTCGCAGTCCAGCTCGTTGCTGTGCCAGCGGTGCAGCAAGTCGGCGAGGCAGTGGGATTCACGGCTGGCCATGAGCACGACGCGCTTTTTCTGGTCGGTGTCGGTGATCCGCCAGGTCATGGAGAACTCTTCGGCGATCGGCGCAAAGGCCTCGCGGAAGGCTTCGATGCCGAACGGCAGGGTATCGGCACGGATTTCGTGACGCATGAAGAACCAACCGCTCAGGTCATCGGAGTGGTGGCTCGCTTCGGTGATCCAGCCATTGTGGGACGCCAGGAAATTACTGACTTTGGCAACAATGCCGACACGGTCGGGGCAGGCGATGACCAGCCGATAGGTACGCATGCAGGGGGCTCCAAGAACTTCGCAAAGGCGCACATTCTAACGATTGCCCGGCAAAACTACAGTATCCATGTGCGATCCGCCGCGCCCGTCCCGCCCTTTGCCCGGCGCCGCCGACTTTCCCGGCAGGCGGTGGGTGACGGTTTAAATTAGTTGCGAATTTCACCCGAGGGCATTTGTAAAGTGCCATCTCGACAAACCATCCACAGAATAAACATTGAAAAGCTACTGCACTTGAATGTTTACTTGGGCAAATTGTCTGACTATTATTGCCTCACTGTTATCTCGAACTCCCAATTTGCAAGGAACGACTCATGTCCCTGATCAACGAGTACCGCGCTACCGAAGAAGCCATCAAAGAACTGCAAGCGCGCCTGAAGAATCTGTCGGAAGACAACAAGCTGCAGCAAGAGCTGGAGTTCGAGAAGAAGCTGCGTGACCTGATGGGCGCCTACGGCAAATCCCTGAAAGACATCATTGCCCTGCTGGATCCGGAAGCCAAACTGAACAAGGCCCCACGCGGCGCCGCAGTTAAAACCACCGGTACCAAGCGTGCGCGCAAGGTCAAGCAATACAAGAACCCGCACAACGGTGAAATCATCGAAACCAAGGGCGGCAACCACAAGACTCTGAAAGAGTGGAAAGCCAAGTGGGGCGGTGACGTTGTAGAAGGCTGGGCCACCCTGCTGGATTGATTTGCGCTCTTATCAATAAAAAACGCCGGCATTGCCGGCGTTTTTTATTGGGCGGTCTTTACACCGATTTACAATTCCAGGCGCTGACGCAAACCTGCAGCGTGCAGTCGCCACTCTTCCAGCAATGCCCGCTGCGCCCCTTCGGTACGTGCCATGGCCTCGGCCAGAGCGGCTTCAAATGCCGCCAGGGTATGGGGCGCGCCCATCGCCTCGTCAGTCAGGCGCTGCTGGCAGAATGTTCTCCATTGCACTTGCTCCGTTTCATCGAGACTCGACGGAAAGTTCCGAGCCCTATATCGGAACAATAAGTCTGTCAGACGCGGGTCATCGAACATCCATTGTCCTGTCGCCAACTCCTGTGGATCGGCCTTCCTCACCTGCTCGCACAGACGGCGATCGCGATCACCGAAAAATCCGTCATACAGCTGCTGCTCGGGATCTTCACTCGCGGAAAAATCCTTGCCCGCATAAATTGGCGCCAATTTACTTTCCCACTGCTCCCGCGCCGCAATCAGCTGTTCACCCCGGCGTAGCAATTCGGACATATCAAGGCCGAGACGCTGCTGATCTTCCTTGCGCAATACCGCCAATGGCGCCACCACCGGGCAGCGGTTGATGTGCAGCAACTTGAGAGGAATAGGCAATTGTCCGTCAGGCATTTCCTCACGGCGCATGTATAAACGCTCGCGCAACACTTCGGAATCTTCCGTCAACAACGGTGCAATATCCTGGTGCAGATCACAAACAATCAGGGCATTGCGGTTTTCCGGATGCCAGGCCAACGGCAGCACCACGCCGAGATAATTACGCGCCGCGGAAAAGCGTCCGGAGATATGTACCAGGGGCTGCAACAAGTGAATCTGGTCGAGGACTTTGTGTTTGCTGCGCAGTTCGAACAACCACTCATACAGGCGCGGTTGTTTCTGCCGGATCAGGCGAGCCAGGGCAATGGTCGCCCGCACGTCGGACAGCGCCTCGTGGGCCTGGCCGTGGTGAATGCCGTTGGCCGCGCTGAGCAGTTCCAGGCGCAGGCTGACCCGGCCGTCCACCTGCGGCCACTCGATACCCTCGGGGCGCAGCGCGTAGGCGGTACGCACCGTATCGATCAGATCCCAGCGGC
>DQAA01000196.1 GCA_003523465.1 Pseudomonas sp. | reverse complement strand
CGCCTTCAGCCAGTGCCGAGCACAGCGCCAGCACGTTATCCACAGCCTGCTCCGGGCTGGCAGCGGTGGCGATCTTGTCCACAAGCGCCGAACCCACCACCACACCATCGGCCAGCCGCGCGATTGCCGCGGCCTGCTCCGGGGTGCGAATCCCGAAACCAACGCTGATCGGCAGATCGGTATGCCGACGCAGACGGGCGACGGCTTCGGTCACATGCTCGGCAGTCGCCGAACCGGCACCGGTCACACCGGCCACGGAAACGTAGTAGACGAACCCGGAACTGCGCTCCAGCACCCGCGGCAGGCGTGCGTCGTCGGTGGTCGGGGTGGTCAGGCGAATGAAGTCGATGCCCGAGGCCTGCGCCGGGGTCGCCAGCTCGGCGTCATGCTCCGGCGGCAGGTCGACGATGATAAGGCCATCGACGCCCGCCTCGTTGGCCTGGGCGACGAACTCGGCCACGCCAAAGCGGTGGATCGGGTTGTAGTAGCCCATCAGCACGATTGGCGTGGTCTGATCGTCGACGCGGAATTCACGAACCATCTGCAGCGTCTTGGCCAGGGTCTGGCCGGCATCCAGGGCGCGCAGGGTCGCCAGCTGGATGGCCACGCCGTCGGCCATCGGGTCGGTGAACGGCATGCCCAGTTCGATCACGTCGGCACCGGCCGCAGGCAAGCCCTTGAGGATCTTCAGCGAAGCGTCGTAACCCGGGTCGCCGGCGGTGACGAAGGTCACCAGGGCCGCGCGGCCTTCCTGCTTCAGCTGGGAAAAACGTTGTTCGAGACGGCTCATGCCTGCTTCTCCTGCGCGGCCATATGGCTCATTACGGTTTGCATGTCTTTGTCGCCACGGCCGGACAGGCAGATCACCATCAGGTGGTCCTTGGGCAGGGTCGGCGCACGCTTGAGGGCTTCGGCCACGGCGTGGGAGCTTTCCAGGGCCGGGATGATGCCTTCCAGGCGGCAGCAGACGTGGAACGCATCGAGGGCTTCGTCGTCGGTGATGCTGACGTAGTCGACGCGCTTGATCTCGTGCAACCAGGCGTGCTCAGGGCCGATGCCCGGATAGTCGAGGCCGGCGGAAATCGAGTGGGCGTCGGTGATCTGGCCGTCGTCGTCCTGCAGCAGGTAGGTGCGGTTGCCGTGCAGAACGCCAGGAACGCCGCCGTTGAGGCTGGCCGCATGCTTGTCGGTGTCGACGCCATGACCGCCGGCTTCGACGCCGATGATCTGCACGCTGATGTCATCGAGGAAGTCGTGGAACAGGCCCATGGCGTTGGAGCCGCCGCCGACGCAGGCGATCAGGCTGTCCGGCAGGCGGCCTTCCTTCTCGTGCAGCTGGGCGCGGGTTTCCTTGCCGATGATCGACTGGAAGTCGCGGACCATCGCCGGGTACGGGTGCGGGCCGGCAACGGTGCCGATCAGGTAGAAGGTGTCTTCGACGTTGGTCACCCAGTCGCGCAGGGCTTCGTTCATCGCGTCCTTCAGGGTGCCGGTGCCGGCGGTGACCGGGACGATCTCGGCGCCCAGCAGCTTCATGCGGAACACGTTGGCCTGCTGGCGCTCGATGTCGGTGGCGCCCATGTAGATCACGCAGGGCAGGCCGAAGCGCGCGGCGACGGTGGCGGTGGCCACGCCGTGCATGCCGGCGCCGGTTTCGGCGATCAGGCGCTTCTTGCCCATGCGCTTGGCCAGCAGGACCTGGCCGATGCAGTTGTTCACCTTGTGCGCGCCGGTGTGGTTCAGCTCTTCACGCTTGAAGAAGATCTTCGCGCCGCCGCAGTGCTCGGTCAGGCGCTCGGCGAAGTACAGCGGGTTCGGGCGGCCGATGTAGTCGCGCTGGAAGTAGGCGAGTTGTTCGAGGAATTCCGGGTCGGCCTTGGCCGCTTCGTATTCGCGGGCCAGGTCCAGCACCAGCGGCATCAGGGTTTCGGCGACGTAGCGGCCACCAAAGGAGCCGAACAGGCCGTTGCCGTCGGGGCCGCTGCGAAGGTTGTTCTGGGTCATGGGTCGCTCCAGGAAAAAGGATTGGGCTGACAATGGTCCTACTCTAACCACGACATGTCCCGCTGAAAACCGATAAGATCGCCGCAACCTGTCAGGAAAACTCACACGTCATGTCCAGGGATCTGCCTCCGCTCAATGCCCTCCGGGCCTTCGAAGTCACCGCCCGCCTGGGCAGCGTCAGCCAGGCCGCCGAGCAACTGCACGTGACTCATGGCGCGGTGAGCCGCCAATTGAAGGCGCTGGAAAGCCATCTTGGGGTGAGCCTGTTCGTCAAGGACGGGCGTGGCATCAAACTCACAGATGCCGGGCTGCGCCTGCGGGAGGTCAGCGGCGAGGCGTTCGAGCGGTTGCGGGTGGTGTGTGCGGAGTTGAGCCAGAGCGGGGCCGATGCACCGTTCGTCCTGGGTTGCTCGGGCAGCCTGCTGGCGCGCTGGTTCATTCCTCGCCTTGGGCGCTTGAAGGCCGACCTGCCGGACCTGCGTCTGCATCTGTCTGCCGGCGAGGGTGATCTTGACCCGCGTCGGCCGGGGCTGGATGCGTTATTGGTGTTCGCCGAACCGCCGTGGCCGGCCGACATGCAGGTGCATGAGCTGGCGCGGGAGTCGGTGGGGCCGGTGCTCAGCCCGCACTTTTCCGGCTTCGAACGCCTACGCCAGGCGCCGGCCAGCGCCCTGCTCGACGAAGCCCTG
>DQAA01000512.1 GCA_003523465.1 Pseudomonas sp. | reverse complement strand
GGCCGTCCACCAGTGGCTCGACCAGGCCGGCGGGCTGGGCGTGGCCGGAGAGCTGGCGCTGAATCCATTCGTGGGCTGCGGGGTGCTGGATGTCCTGTTCCGACATGTAGGGTTCTCCTGGAGCGTGCATGGGGGCGCCGTAGATGGCTTCGGATCGGGTAGCGGCGACGTCGGCCTGGGCGGCCAGCGGGGTGTAGTCGTAGTGGTTCGGATCGAGACTGGCCGACGGGCCGCCAAGGGCAACGTCGAGGGCTTCGAGAGGGTCGAGCAGGCCTCGTGGGCCGCGGGATTCGCCGAGCGACTGGAATTCGGCGCTGCCGGGTGGCTGGTGGTAGTCGTCTTCGAAGTCAGGTGCTGCGGCCTCCGGCAGCGTCTCGATGAAGGCTTCGCCGAGCTGGCCGAAGTCGCCGCCCGAAGACTCGACGTCGTCCGCATCGCCGAAGTCCCGGCCCAGGTAAACGGTGATCCGGTACGGGCCGACATGCAGCCGGTCGCCGTCGCTCAACCGGGCGCTCATGTTCAAACCGAGCGGCCGTTGCTGGTCATTGACGGTGGTCATGCCGCACCGGTCGATGATCACGAACTCGCCATCCGTATGTCGGATCTCGCAATGCACGGGCTGGACCGTGCCCTGGCGGTCGGACAGCGTCCAACTGGCATGCAGCGATCCGATGGTGCCGCCTGCGACGTCGAACAGATGGCGCGGCGTGCTGCCTTGCTGGAGGGCCTGGGGGTTTTCCACCACCAGGGACAGGCGCCGAACGGCGTTTTCTACAGTCATGTGCGTACCGTGAGTCGGACAGGGGGAGGCATGCGCAGTTGCGGCTGCTCGAGGAAGCTGGTCCAGCCGAGCTGGCAGCCAGTGGCGTGGCCGAGACTGAAGGCGGGGACTTCGCTGGGGCACAGCCGCAGTTCGAGGTCGCATGGGGTCTGGTCGCGCAGCAGGTAGGCGACCAGCATGCGCAGCCGTTCGAAGTTCTCGCCCTGAGGCAGGAACTCGCGAAAGCGCGTCTGCGAAAGATTGGAAATGACGATGGTGAATTTGCAGTGGCGCGTTCGCACGCTCCCGCCGACACGAAAGCTCTGGCCCAGTTGCCCATTCAGGCGACCAAGCCGGGTCAGGTCACCGGCCTCCATGTCGGTGTAGCGCAGTTCGAAATCGCGGATGCCGACATCCGGCAGGTCGAAGCAATGGGCGATCAGGCCCGTCACCATGCCCGGCGAGCGGCTGCGGTGGACCACGGCACCAGCGAAGCTGAGCAGGCGGCTCCAGGCGATCGGAGTGGCGCCGCGGATGGCGGGGTCCTTGAGCCCCACCAGCGCGAAAAGGCGCTGGGAGAGCGGGTCGCTGGCGCCCGGGCGGAAGCGGATGTAGTGGCGGTATTTACGCCAGGCCTGGTGCAGCAGGGTCAGCAGGCGGTGGTTGAAGAAATCGAAGAAGGCCGGACGAATCCCCTCGCCCTGCCCCGCCTCGTAGGCCACCCGTTCGAGGTAGTACGACGGTAGCGGCGAGTCGGGGCCGTGCATGCCGAGGAAGGTCGCCTGCACCATGTACTGGTGCGGGGTTTCACCGTCCAGGCGCCGGGCCTCGGAAACGTCCGAGGCGGGAAACCCGACCCCGGCGAAATTACCCAGGCGAATGCGCTGGCGATCGGCGGCAAAGGTCTCGGCAGACTCCAGGTCATCGCCATGCAAATGGTGCAGGCGCTCGAGCAGACAGAAGAAATCGTGCTCGCGAGCCTCGTCCAGCAGGCGGTCGCTCAGATCAGCGGCTGGGTACCGCTGCGCATCGGCCATGCGTAGTGCTCCTGGTTCTTCACGTTGATGGCTTCCAGCACATGGAAGGCGGAAATGCTGGCGTACACCGACAGGAAGTGGCTCAGCACCGTACCGAAGAGATAGAGGTCGCCCTCGCAGGAGAAACCGTCCTGGTCGAGCTTGACCACCGAACGCAGGCCACGGATCGGCAGGGCCTTGAACATGCGATCGATGGGCGCGGTCTGCACCTCCAGCAATGCGCCGAGACGCATCTGCGTGGCACGTTTGCGCTGGATGTCATGGTGGGCAGCGAAATCGTAGGCACGGATGACCGCCTTCAGGGGTTCGGCCGAAAGCAGCGACAGATAGGTGGGTGACAGGTTGGAGATCAGGGTCCACTGCAGGTCGCCATCCAGCAGCGGGCGGTACGACGGCGTCGGCGGGGTCAGGTTGCGGCATTCGAGGAAGGTGGGCATGTCCTGGGTTCGCACGCAGATGTCGCCCACGGCCAGGGCCTGGGGAAGATCGCGGTTGCTGCAGGTCAGCGCGAAGGAAACGGTTTCTTCCTGCCCGATGTAGTGCTGTTCGTCGCTGCGCACGAACGAGACCCGATGCTGGACACCCGCGCTCATCAGGGACGGGTCGATGCGGGTTCGGTAGTAGAGAACGCTCTGCCCGCGCTCGTAGTCGATCTGGTGGCGCAGCGATTCGAACGGCTGGTAGGTCCGCAGCCAGGTGCCGGGTTGACTGGCGGTGGCGCTCTTCCAGCCGTCGACCCGGTCGATGCTGAAGATCTCGTAGGCATCCGCGCGCTGGCCAGTCGGCCGCACGCGATGGTCGAGGGTCTTGCCGGTGAGCCTGACCGGCTCGGCATCATGTTCGAAGAGGTTGATGGCCGGGGCACAGTACAGCGCCATGTCGCCGGTCTGTACACGCACGTCAACCGGCATCGGCCGGGTGAAACGAAACTCCAGGCGGATGCGCTCGGTGCTGCTACCGGACCAGAGGGAGCGCAGCCCGGTGATACCGAAGAAAAAGTAGCGGCGCGGAAACAGGAAGTACTCCTGGAGGATGCGGTAGCCATCCAGGGCGTTCTTCGGATAGGGCAGCAATGCTTCGTCCGGGCTGAAACCCGGAAAGACGAGCTGGCTGGCAGGAATGTGCCGGACCACGCCGTCGCACTCCATGCGCACATCCTCCAGGTATCTGGACAGCCACAGGTAGAGGGTCCTGGCGTTGTAGTCGCTGCCGCTCAGGTAGAAGTCGAGGCGGTCGCAGTCGTAGGTGCTCGGCGGGTTCCTGCCCAGGGTGGCGAGGTCGACGCGGATCGTCGATTGCTCCAGCGAATGCACATCGCTGATTTCGCTGATCTGCAGCGGGTAGATGTCGACGTTCGAGCAGGTGCGGAACTCGCACTCCACACCGTCGACACTGCGCGAGCGCACCCGCGTGCCTCTTGCCAGGCGCTGGCGGGTGGTGATCGAACGGTCCACCGGGGCGAACTGCATGATGGTGGCGCTGGGCAGCGGCCGCAGGTAATTCGGCCACAGCAGTTGCAGCAAGGGATGGGTCAGCTCGGGAAAATCGTCCTCGATCTTGAGGCGCAACCTGGCGGTGAGGAAGGCGAAGCCCTCCAGCAGCCGCTCGACATCCGGGTCGCTGGCCTCTTCGCCGAGAAATCGGGCCAACTGCGGATTGTTCCGCGAGAACACCCGGCCGAGCCGACGCAAATAGTCGAGCTCTTCCCGGAATTTGCTCTTCAGTGGCATCCCGCCTCCTCGATCATTGTTTTCACAGCACCTGGAATCGTTGTTGCCGCGGGTGAACCAGCAGGTCTATCTCGACCTGCTCGGCAGCCTCCAGCAGCGGTATCTGGCAGTGCAGGCGAAAGCACAGGCCCTGGGGCTGCTCGCCGGCCGCAAGTGGCCGCACGTCCAGGACGCGAACACGAGGCTCGTAGCGAGCGAGCATTTCGCGGATGTCCTGGCAGATCTGGTTGCGCAGTTCCAGCTGGCCGCTTGCCGCGTCGTTCATGTCGGGCAGGCCCAGGTCGGGGCAGCTCTGCGAGCCACCCCGACGCGCGTTCAGCAGTTGCTCGAGGTTGTTCTTGATGGCCAGCACCCGCTCGCCGGCCTGCCCCTGCCGGCTCTGCAGGC
>DQAA01000290.1:1129-5214 GCA_003523465.1 Pseudomonas sp. | reverse complement strand
CGGCCTCGGCGTCGCCAACCAGAAGGGCCACTCGCGCCCGGCCATGCTCGGCCTGCCGCGCTACGCCGACGGCGGCAACCCGGACTGGTCGCGTTCCACCTACGTCGGCGCCGACTGGAACCGCGCCGACAACGACCAGACCAGCGTTTTCCTCGACGCCAGCTACCGCCTCAACGACGACTGGAAGGTCAAGGCCGCCGGCGTGTACATGAGCGAACACAACGGCGCCACCTACCAGGCGTTGTGGGATGCCCTGCAGGTCAGCGGCGCTCCCGACAACACCTACATCGACTGGAGCACCGACTTCACCACCCACAGCAAGGGCCTGGACCTGTACCTGGACGGTGCCTTCAACGGCTTCGGCTTCGAGCAGACCTTCCTGCTGGGCGCCAACTACTCGCGCATCAACACCGACGACCGCTGGGCCCGTGCGCCCACCTTCGGCGCGGACTCGTTCAACGTCGATCACCACCGCCCGATGCCGGACATCTACAGCCTGGCCAGTCGCGGACGCGGCGAGCTGACCGAATACGAAGTGGTGCAAAAGGGCTTCTACACGCGGTGGTCGATCGACCTCGCCGACCCGCTGAAACTGATCCTCGGTGCCCGCACCAGCTGGTACGACTACAGCTATGCCTCCCAGGGCTTCGACCATACCGGCGCCAGCGAGTCCACCACCTCCAGCAGCGGCAAGGTCTCGCCCTACGCCGGTCTGGTCTACGCGCTGGACAAGCAATGGTCGGTCTATGCCAGCTACACCGATGTGTTCCAGCCGCAGACCTCGCGCACCGCGTCGGGCTCGGTGGTCGAGCCGATCGTGGGCAGCAACTACGAGCTGGGCTTGAAGGGCGAGCTGTTCGACGGCGCGCTGAACACCTCCATCGCCCTGTTCCGCTATGACCAGGAGCATCGCGCCGTGCTCGACCGCAGCGGCCCGATGGACTGCGACGGCTGGTACTGCTCGAAAGCCTCGGGCAAGGTGCGCAGCCAGGGTCTTGAGGCGCAGGTCAGCGGCGAAGTGCTCACCGGCCTGCAGGTCATGGCCGGCTACGTCTACAACACCACGCGCTACCTCGAAGACGCCGACTACAAGGACAAGGTGTTCAGCACCTGGACGCCCAAGCACCAGTTCAAGCTGTGGGCCGACTACATCCTGCCAGGCGACTGGAACCGTACCTCGGTCGGGCTCGGCACCACTGCGGTCAGCGGCACCACCTCCTATGACCATGTCTTCGACCTGCCGGGCTACGCGGTCTGGGATGCGCGGGTGGCGTACAAGGTCAGCGACGAGATCACCGTCGCCGCCAACCTCAACAACCTGCTGGACAAGAAGTACTACGTGCCGGCCTACAACACCATCGACTACAACAACTACTACGGAGACCCGCGCAACGTGATGTTCAGTGTGAAGTACACGCCGCAGTTCTGAGGCCGACTGCGCCACTCCCTGCGGTATGCGGCGCAGGGAGTGGCGCACCGGATCAACCCAGCTTGAAACCCTGCGCCTGGATCATCGCCCGCAAGTGCTCCCTGCCCCCCATGTATTCCAGGCTGGTCGTCGAGGCCAGCACCGCCTCGCGCCAGGTCTTGTCACTCATCTCCCGCGTCTGCCGGAACTCCAGGCACGCGGCTTCATACCCTTCGAGATAATCGCGGTAGCGTTCCCGCTGGTAACGGTCGTGGTGCAACACCACCGGCTGGGCAGGTCGCGGACGGATGCCGCCAGGCCTCTGCGGATCAGGGTGTCCGACCGCCATGCCGAATGCCACGAAACTGTACGGCGGCAGGTCGATCAACTCGGCAACGGTCTTCGCGGCATTGCGCATCACCCCAAGAAAGACGACGCCAAGACCCATCGACTCCGCAGCCAGCGAGGCATTCTGCGCGGCAAGAGCTGCATCCACAGAAGCCATCAGGAAGGCATCCAGGTAGTCCAGCACGATCGGCTCGGCGCCCTGCTCCTGGGTGATCGCCGCAGAGCGCGACGCATCGGCGACCCAGAGCAACAAGGCAGGCGCCTCCTCGATCCACGGAATCCGCTCCGTCGGTACAGTGTCGGCGATGACACGGGCGAGGGTTTGCTTCAGGTCGGGATCGGTCACCGCCACCAGGCTCCACTGGTTCAGTGCCGACGACGTGGAAGCCGATTGTGCAGCCGCAACCATGGTTTCCAATGCACCGTCAGGCAACGCCTCGTTCAGGAAGCTCCGCACGGAACGATGGCTGAGCATCGCTTCGACCTGGGGATTCCAGTGCAGCCGCTCCGGCTGGGGTTGTCCGCCGTAACGCTGGGCCAGCAAGGCGGAACGGATGGTTTCATCTGCGCTCATCGATACATCTCCTGAATGGGAATGGCCGCAGGATATCGATCGGACACGACGGGATAATGCCCCGGAAAATGCCTTCTTTATCCATCCATATGGACAATCCGGCAGATACGGCTAGCATGCCGGCATGGACCATCTCGCTGCTATTCGTGCTTTCCAGAGGATCGTGGAAACCCGTTCCTTCACCAAGGCTGCCGCCCATCTCGGCATGCCACGCTCGACCCTGAGCAAAGCCCTCAAGGATCTCGAGGACCATCTGGGCACCAAACTCCTGCAAAGAACCACGCGCTCGGTCGCCCTGACCATGGAAGGCGCCGAATACTACCGACGGGTCAATCGCCTGGTCAGCCGCCTGGACGAAACCGAAGCCGCCCTGCGTGGAATGGGGGCTGCGGCGCAGGGACGGCTGCGGGTCGATGTGCATTCGTCCCTGGCCAACTTCGTGCTGATCCCCGCGCTGGCCGAGTTCAAGTCGCGCTTTCCAGATATCCAGCTGGCCCTGGGCATCAACGATCGACCGGTGAACCTGATCGAGGAAGGCGTGGACTGCGTGATCCGCGCCGGCGAGCTGGCCGACTCATCGCTGCTCGCCAGGACCATCTACAAGGACCGCCTGGTGACCTGCGCCAGCCCCGCTTACTTGAAACAGCACGGTGTTCCCGCGTCAGCGGCGGAGCTGGAGGCACATCACCAGTTGGTCGGCTATTTCAGCGCCGCGAATGGCGAGGTCTGGCCCCTGCGTTTCCGTGCCCGGGGCGAAGAGCTGCGGATCTCGCGCTTCGACATCGCCGCCAACGATAGCGCCGGGCTGGTGGGAATGCTGGTGGCGGGGCTGGGTATCGGGCAGGTACATGCCACGGTGGCCGCCGGCTTCTTCGAGTCCGGNNCCGGTGCTGGAGGAGCAGACCCAGGCGAGCATACCGGTGTCGCTGATCTTCCCACCGAACAAGCGCCTGAATGCGCGGGTGCGGGTGTTCGTGGACTGGATTGTGGAGCGGCTCTCCGGGCCAATTGATGAATCCAGATCACCAAATAAAAGAAAAAACGGAAAAAACAGGAATCTGGATAACCAATAAACTAGGCGCCTGTTTTTCGGAGCCTTCCCCTTCATGTCCGTACACCAACCCGCCCCGCCTGTTGCCTCTAGCCGCAACACCGGCATCAGCATCGCCATCCTGGCCTTCTCCGCCTTCCTCATCGTCACCACCGAATTCCTCATCGTCGGCCTGCTCCCCGCCCTGGCCCGGGACCTGGACATCTCCATTTCCCTGGCCGGCCAGCTGGTCACGCTGTTCGCCTTCACCGTGATGCTCTTCGGCCCGCCGCTGACCGCTGCCCTGTCCCACCTCGACCGCAAGACGCTGTTCATCGCCATCCTGCTGATCTTCGCCGCGTCCAACGCCTTGGCGGCGGCGTCGGACAATTTCGTGGTATTGGCCATCGCCCGGATCATTCCCGCCCTGGCCTTGCCGGTGTTCTGGGGCACCGCCAGCGAAACTGCCGGGCAACTGGCGGGGCCGCTGAAAGCCGGCCAGGCCATTTCGAAGGTCTACCTGGGCATCTCGGCCGCGATGCTGCTGGGCATTCCCCTGGGCACCGTCGCCGCCACGGCCATCGGCTGGCGCGGTGCGTTCTGGTTGCTGGCGGGGCTGTCGCTGCTGATGGCGCTGGCGATGATGCGCTGCATGCCCAGCGTCCCGCGCACCGCCAAGGTCGATTTCATGCAGCAGGCGCGGATCTTCAAGGAGCGCTGGTTCC
>DQAA01000290.1:214-1057 GCA_003523465.1 Pseudomonas sp. | reverse complement strand
AACCAGGTGGGCTGGTGGCTGATGGGCTTTGGCGCCGTCGGACTGGTCGGCAACTGGATCGGCGGCAAGGCGGTGGACCGCTCGCCGATCAAGGCGACAGCGCTGTTCCTGGCGCTGCTGGCGATCGGCATGGCGGCGATAGTGCCGCTGGCCCACGCCGGGCTGGTGTTCTGCGCGGCGCTGGGGCTGTGGGGCATCGCCAACACCGCGCTGTATCCGGTCAGCCAGGTGCGGGTGATGAGTTCGGTGAGCCATTCCCAGGCGCTGGCGGGCAGCACCAACGTCTCCGCCGCCAACGCGGGAATCGGCATCGGCGCGGTGGTCGGCGGGGTGACCATTCCCAATCTGGGGATCGAGGCTGTCGGCTATGTGGCCGCGCTGGTGGCATTGCTCGCCTTGCTGGTCATTCCGCTGCTGGGCAGGCTGGCGCCGCAGCGCTGACCAGGGTCCGGGTGCCGTGGGGTCCGAGTCGGGGTAGCAGGTAATCCAGCAGCGCCCGGACTTTCGGAAGATTCTCCCGACTCTTCAACCACACCAGGTTCATCGGTTGGCCATCGGTGGCCAGGTCCGGCAACACCTCGACCAGGCTGCCCGCATCGATATGCGGCTGGGTGAGCCAGGTCGGCAACTGGCCGATGCCATGCCCGGCCAGCACCGCCGCCACCTCGCCCTCGCCATCGCCCACCGCGATGCGGGTCTGCACCGTGCGCCGCTCCATGTCGCCGGGCTGGCGGCCCTTGAAAAACCAGGGGCTGACCTGCCCGTCGCTATGCCCGTAGCCCACGCAATGATGGTGATCCAGATCCTGGGCGGTGCGCGGTGTGCCGTGGCGTGCAAGGTAAT
>DQAA01000290.1:0-208 GCA_003523465.1 Pseudomonas sp. | reverse complement strand
GCCCGAGGCTCGCCGGCCAGGCATCCGGACCGCCGATGCGCACGACGATATCGATGCCCTCGTAGACCGGATCGATAAAGCGATCGGAAAAGGAAATATGCGGCTGCAACAGCGGATGCAAGCGCAGGAAATCCATGATCAGCGGCAGCACATGCAGGCGCCCGTAGGATGCCGGCAACTCGATACGCACGCGGCCGTGGGGCTCGTC
>DQAA01000677.1 GCA_003523465.1 Pseudomonas sp. | reverse complement strand
CTGACCGCCCGCGCCGAGAAAAAACGCCTGAAGAAAGACCAGTGGCCGGCGGACCTGGCAACCCAGATCAACGCCTCTTCAAGCCACGCCAAGGCCGGAGACTCCGCCAACCCGTTGATCTACGAGCGCTACAGCGAACTGCGCACCTTCACCACGGCGCTGCACCTGGACAACTGGGTGCAGGCCGACACCTTGCTGGCCCGGGCCGACCTGCAGGCTGCCGAGCGCATCGTGGTCACGGTCACGACAGCGACCAAGGGCAACTTCTGCGAAGCCCTGACCTTCACCCCTGACCCGGCCCGGCTCACGGCCGCGAAATGGGCCCATGACCTGGCCGTGTACATCAACCAGCACAGCAACTACCTCAAGGCCGGGGTCAAGAACACCACCAGCAAGCACATCACGCCCCAGGAAAACAGCACCGGCAACCTGATCTGGATGCCCAGGGACTGCGGCTTGAAGGTCAGCTGGGACCTGACCCGGCTCAAGGAACTGGGCGCCATCTACCTGGACCGCGACGTCAAGGTCAACGAGGCGTGCAAGGCCTTCGTGCTGGACGACACCACGGAAGACATCCTGCGGGAAATCACCTTCAGCGCGGCCGAGGGCCGCAACGGCAAGTACCTCGCCGGCAAGGACCTGGCGACGCGGATCAACAGCCAGACCCAGCTCATCGTGGCCGGGCAGAAAACCGCTGACGCCAGGCCCGAGCCCACCTCCAGCAACAGTGCCAACAAGCTCTGGGGCTGCGCCAGGAACGTCCGCGCCTTCACCACCCTGATGAGCCTGCGCAACTGGGACAAGGGCGAGCGCATCGGCCAGCGCGACCTGCGCGAGGACGAGCAGGTGGTGCTGATCGTCAGGGGCGGCAAGACCGGGCGGATCTTCGAAAGCCTGCTGTTCACCCCCACGCCCGGACGATTTAGCAAAACCCTGTGGCCCAAGGATTTCGCCAACCTGATCAATGCCCGCAGCCGGTTCGTCAGGGGCGGCGAGGAAAACACCACCCTCGGGCTGATGGAGCCGATGCACAAGGTGGATGTGAACTTCTTCTGGACGCCCAAGGGTTCGGGGCTGGTGGTGGAGTATCAGGTGATTTCGGGGATTCCCTACGATGTGCCGGGGATGACCCGCGAAGCCAGGGAACTGTTCGATCAGTATGCCGAGGCGAAGAAGTGTATTTCGGTGGATGCGAAGACCGGGCAGCCGACATTGCAGATTCCGCTGGTGGAGTTGTTTGCGGATGATAGTTTCAGTAATCCACTGAAGTTAAGCCTGACATGCGATGGAATGTTTGGTGTTCATATAAGGACGAGTGGTGGCGCTCAGGCCATGGCGAAGTCGACCTGGCTTGAAAGTAATAAATTTATTCTTACTCTGCGTGATGGTCGCCTTGTGAAAGTTGACCAGGATATGGAGGCGGTGAATGGCGGAGATTTCAAGCTTGAGCTGATCAAAACCCTGAAGACTGTGGGGCTTGAATTGGTGTTGAGCGTGACCGGGTTTTCCATCGTTTACAAGGACGGGGTAATCGAAACGTTTGAATTTTCTTACGTAGTCATCGGAAGTGGCATGAAAAGTGTTGTGCGAATAACTCGATTCACACTACCTTCCGGAAGAGGGTTCGAGTTTGTATACGGAAGGGCTGGACAGCTGATACAGATACTTAACGATACGAAGCCTGTACTGGAAGTGGGATGGGCAACCGGTAAGGATTACCTGATGATGTTGAATCCCGGACTGAGTATATTTGATCCTAACTACTGGAAGAAGGAACGTATATCATGTGTCGAGTTGGAGTCCATCCTGATTTTTCCCGGACAGCAGGGAGAGAAAAGAGTCTGCAGTTTCACCAAAGGGTCGGCTGCGGAACGTAGAACAAGATTTGAAATAGACGGCCTCTCTGTATCAGGAAAGTCCACGTACATCGTCAGCCAGGATGAGTCCAGAAGGCTGACCGGCCTTGAGGTCGAGCAACAGCATTCGTTTACCGAGGGTAGCAAGACCGAGACGGACAAGTTGTTGTACAGGGAGACGCTGCTCTATACCGTCGACGGAAAAGTTGATCGTCATGTCATCTCTCCTGGTGGCGGACTCGACGACCTGGTCCACGACTACACCTACGATGGCGATCTCACCCGCCTGACCGCCTATTACAGGAATGCGGCGCCGCGAACGGCGTTCGTGCGCACTTACCGGCTCTCGGATGGCCAGGCGTATTTCGAGGAATACGGCAGCGAAGCCGTACCGATCTGCAAACAGCGAAGCCACAGCCTGGACAAGGGCAGGAAATGTCTGGTTTCGCACACCACCTCATGGGAAGGCGATGTCAAGGCGGACGAGGCAAGCCTGACGGTCGACGCCATCGGCAATCCGGTCAGGCGTGCCGAGAACGACAAGATCACCTACTGGACCTACTACAACAATTACCAGCAGTTCAAGGTGACCGAAACCAAGGTCAAGGTCGAGGACTGGAGCCTGTTCGGCTGCCTGTTCAAGGGCCTCGACTACATCAATCCCGTCGGTGGCGCATTCGCCATCGGCGGCTCAGGTGGCATGACCTGGGGCACCCGCATCGACACCAAGGTGGAGATGCTGCCGACGAGCAACGACTACGCGAAGAAAACCTTCAACCTGCCAGTGGAGATCAAGCATTCCGGCAGCGACCGGCCGCTCTCCTGCGATGTGGAGTCCGAACTGGTGTGTCGCCTGGTCGATGGCCAGGAACAGGCGCAGCGCCTCAGTTTTTTCGGCTACAAAAAGGTCAATGAACAGATCCGCGTGCAGCACAAGCTGGTCATTCTTCAGCCCGATTGCACACGGGTCAGTGTCGTCGCGGAGCAACTTGCGGTTGCCACTGCCGCAGCCCAGCCGTTCATCAACAGCCTGAAGGCGCAGATCGGGAAGTCATCCGGCGACGCCAGGAAAACCTTCGAGCAAACCCTGGCCGACCTGACCAAAAGCCTGGATGCACAGAGCAAGGTCAACGATGAAGGCTTCAAGCTGAACGCCTGGAAAGCCGCTTCAATGGTCCTGGAAACCTACGAGTACCACACCGACAAGGCCTTGCCCGGCCATGGCACGGTCAAGTCGGTGGAAACGGTGCTGCTGGACGCTGAAGGCAAAACCGTAGAGGCCTCGCGCCGCAAGACCGACTTTGCCTACAGCGAGGATGCCGCCGATGCCAGCCGCCTGACCATCACCACCACCATTTCCCGTAGCGGCGAAACCGATGTCGTCTCCAGCCAGACCCGCTCGCGCAACACCGGCAAGCTGTATGAAAACCTCGACACCGAAGGCATCAGGACCGTCTACGCCTACGACCCCCAGGGCAACCTGCAAAGCGAGACGACCAGCCAGGGCGGCAAAACCTTGCGCACGACCACCCACACGCTGACCCGGCAACTGGTTTCGCAGTACGACTCGGTGGAGGACGGCACGACCACCCGTATCGAGCGCGATGCCCTGGGCCGCAAGCAGGCGCTGTGGCTGAAACCCTGGGGTGCCAGCAGCTTCATCGAGACCCGGCGTTGGAAATACGATGCGTTGGGGCGCACCGTCAGCAGCGTGGAAACCGACTACGGCAAGGACAACAAGCAGGTCTCGCAGCGCCAGACCACCTGGACCTACGACGAACTGAACGGCCGCATCAGCACCACCCATGTGCTCAAGGATGCCGCCGGCAAGGACCTGAAGAAGATCATCCAGGTACAGACGCCAGGGGGGAGGGGGGAGCGCTTCACCCAAGGCACCTTCAGCATCGACCGCCAGTTCAATGCCGACAAAGGCACCCTGACCGAGCATTACGCCACCTCGGGCAGCGGCGGCTGCAGGATCGAGCGCAGCCTGTCCCGGGAAGGGCTGGTCAAGGCGGTGCGCTACCTGAAGATCGACAAGTCCGGCAAGGAAAGCGAGCACGACCGGATCGACTACACCTACGACGTTTTTGCCCAGCTCAGCAGCGCCAGACCCAAGCTGGGTGCGCCGTCCACCTATACCTACGACCGTGCCGGGCGCTTGCTCAGCACCAGCCGCGATGATGTCATGTTGAGCAATACCTACGACCCGGCCAGCCTGGCCGCCGTAGCGAGCGAGAGTCACGTCAGTAGTGGCAACACCACATCGAGCCTGGGCAAGCAGACGATCGACATGCTTGGACGGACGACCAGCCAGAGCGTGAGCGGATCGACGACCGGCTACAGCTACACCGGGGCCTCGACCAGCGGGAGCCTCAAGAAACCGGGAACCATGCCCCCCAAGCTGCGTGACTACGTCGGCAGCGTCGACAAGACAACCCGCACCCATACCCAGAAGGTGGGCGACCAGCATTCGACATTGGTCTTCAGTACCAGCGGGCGGCTGCTGAGCTTCACCGACCTGACCAAGGACACCACCACCTACACCTACGATTTCTTCGATCGGATCACGGCTTCGAGCAACGCTCAGTGCGTTTGCACCTTCACTTACGCCGACAACGGCCTGCTGACCAGCGAAAGCATCAAGGCCGTCAAAGCCGGCAACCTGACCATGAAGGTGGACTACACCTACGACGAACTGGGCCAGGAGATCCGACGTACCTTTACTTGCGACGGCATCGACACCCTGGGCGTGGAGCGAACCCTGCTGGCCGACGGGCGCCTGGGCAAGAGCACGTTGAAGTCGATGAAGACCGGCAAGGAAATTCACGCCGACAGCTATGAGTACGACTCATCGTTGCGGTTGAAAAAATGGACCAGCAGTACCCGCTCGCGGAGCACCGCTTCCCCGGTGTGCTGGGAGACCTGGAGTTACGACGGCGTGGGCAACGTGACCAGGAGAACCGACCCGGTCAACCAACGAGAGGATGTGTTCGACTACCACGTGGCCAAAGTGGGCCAGATGAGGCAGTTAAGCCTGCTCAAGGACGGACAACCGATGCCGGTACCACGCTTGCCGGTAGCCCATGACAGCAACGGAAACATGATTGACGACGCAAGTCATCAACTGAGCTATCACGACAACGGGCAGGTGAAGAGCCATTGGCTGCCCAAAGATGATCCCTATACCTACAGCTATGACGATGAGGGGCGTGTGCGGGGCGGCACCGTGGGCAGCAAGACCGACACCTATCACTACCGTGGCGACAGCGTATATGCGCTGGTGATAAGCGACACCGAGAAGGACAGCGGCTTTGCCAAGCGCACCCTCGTGCTGCGCAACGACAGCCGTGCCTGCCTGATGCAGGATGCAGTCACCGATGACAAGACCAGTCGCTCCTTCGAGCTGCGCGACGCCAACGGCACCGTCTTCGCCAGCGTCGATCTGGCCAGCAAAGCCATCACTCATTTCCGTTATGCGCCCTATGGCGAACGCATCGAAGGCGTCAAAAGCGAGAACTGGCTGGGCTTCAAGGGCGAGCCGTTGAATCGCCAGGGCTTCTATCACCTGGGCAATGGCTATCGCCTCTACGACCCGGGGCTTGGACGCTTCCTGAGCCGGGACAGCAGAAGCCCGTTCGGTGTCGGTGGTGCGGCGTGCTATGCGTTCTGCAATGGCGACCCGGTCAACAACGCCGA
>DQAA01000495.1:3445-3657 GCA_003523465.1 Pseudomonas sp. | reverse complement strand
GGCGATGAGGCCAGTAAGACCACCGCTTATTTACGGGCTTTCAGCACCACGAACTTCGGCGTCGCCGCCACCTGCTCCACCCCTCGGAACAACCGCGCCAGCTTGGTGTGATAACCCAGGTGCCGGTTGCCGACGATATACAGCGCCCCACCCACCACCAGCGCTTCCCGTGCCTGCTGGAACATGCGCCAGGCAATGAAGTCGCCGACCAC
>DQAA01000495.1:0-3433 GCA_003523465.1 Pseudomonas sp. | reverse complement strand
GCCAGGCCGTCGGCGGCACGGATCTCCACGTCCCGCTCCCCCAGCGCCGCCCGCCAGTTCTCGGCGGCGGACTGCACCGCCATATAAGACTCGTCCACCAGGGTGTAGTGGGCCTGCGGATTGTCCAGCGCACTGGCGATCGCCAGCACGCCGTTGCCGCAGCCCAGGTCCGCGACCCGCGCACCGCCCAGGTTGCGTGGCAGATGGGGAAGGAACGCACGGGTGCCGATATCCAGGCCTTCGCGGCAGAACACGTTGGCGTGGTTGACCAGTTCCAGTGCCGGCTTGTCCAGGCGATAGCGGGTCGGGTACGGCGACACGGCGAGTGGCTTGTCCTCGAAGGTGGCGACCAGCAGCCGCGCCTTCTTCTGCGCCAGGGACGCCTGCATCGGGCCGATGTACTGCTCCAGCAACTCGCCGGCAGCCCGCGGCAGGTGCTTGATCATTGCCCCCGCCACCACTTTCGCGCCCGGTGCCAGGTGCCCTTGCAGGCGGATCAGTTGTTCTTCCAGCAAGGCCAGGGTCTTCGGTACCCGCACCAGCACGTAGTCGAACGGGCCCTGCCAGGCTTCACTGGCCGGCACGAAGGGCACGCAATCCCACGGCTTGCCGTTGAGCGGCAGGTTCTTCTCCAGGCCAAGGCGGGCCAGGCAGGAGTCGCCGCTGCTGGTCACCTCGAAGTGCTCGCGCAGGCTGATCGCCAGGCCGCCGAAACTGTCGTTGAGCACCAGCACCCGGGTGCTGGCGGGCAAACCCTGGGCGGCCAGATGTTCCAGCAGGTATTCGTCGGCGGCGTCGAAGGCTTGCAGTGGATCGTTTGCGTATTCGGGCTGGCGGATCAGATCGAGTCGGGCGAGGGGGCTGGTCAGCAAAGGCATGGTACGAGGCTCTGGGGCATGGATGTGCACTGCGGGCAGTGACAGACAGGCGCCGATTCTACAGGGCTTTGCCTTGCTGCGGGGTCAGAGCAGTCCGTGCATGGCGGCGATGGCCACGGCGCCGGCCTTGTTGTTGGCGCGCATCTTGGTGATGAGGCTGCGGATATGGAAGTTCACGGTGCTCTGCGACAGGGTGAGGATGCAGGCGATATCGGAGGCGGTCTTGCCGGCGGCGGACCACTTCAGCACTTCGCGTTCGCGGTCGGAGAGGCCGAAGCCGTTGGGCTGCAGGGGATTGATGCGTTCGACCATGACCGTGTGCATGACATTGCACAGCCACAGGGCCTGGCCGGTCTTGTCGTAGAACTCGGCGACGCTGATCGCGTTGGCGCTGCGCACCAGGCTGAGCACGCTGTTGTTGCCGCGGATATCGTGGGCCGCCTGGCTCCAGCCATGGGCTAGGCCGTGGGCCTTGGCGTCCTCGCGCAACTGCGGGGTTTCGCTGAACACCGCATCTTCCCAGAGCAGCGGGATCAACGAATGACGACAGTGATGGAAGGTCGGGTCCTGGGTCAGGTAGTTGCAGGCCTGGTAATGGGTGTTCCACTCGCTGGAGTAGTTGTTGAACATGATGATCTGCGGGGTCATGCCACTGGCCTGGCTTTGCACCACCAGGCTCAGGTACTCCATGTCCAGTTGCTGGGTCAGGATCAAGGCCGCTTCGAAGATGCGTTCGGGGTCCTGCTGCGAGATCAGGCTTTCGAGCTGCTCCTGCTTCCAATGCGGCATTTGCATGTTGCTCCCTGTGCATGGATCCAATTGGCCGGATAACGTCTGCTGAGTATAGGAATTGTCCTACAAGCCATTTGGTTTTTTTCGCTATAACTTGCTCTAAGTCATGGTTAATAAAAGGTAGTTGGGGTAAACGCGATGTGTATGCATTTCGCCCTTCATGCCACTACAAACCGGCGGTGTTTATTCCTGCGGCTTTGCGCGAAACTGGGCGCACCTGATTTGTGGAGCGAACCATGACTGCCAGCGCGGAGAAATACACCCGCCAGACCCTGCTTGACGTCCAGCCGCTGACCTCCAGCCTGTTCAGCCTGCGTACCACCCGCGATGCCGGTTTCCGCTTCCGCGCCGGCCAGTTCGCCCGCCTTGGCGTGGCCAAGGCCGATGGCAGCGTGGTCTGGCGTGCTTATTCGATGGTCTCGTCGCCGTTCGACGAGCACCTGGACTTCTATTCCATCGTGGTCCCCGGCGGTGAATTCACCAGCGAGCTGAGCCGTTTGCGCGAGGGCGACGAGCTGCTGATCGACCGTCAGGCCTTCGGCTACCTGACCCTCGATCGCTTCGTCGATGGCCGCGATCTCTGGCTGCTGGCGACTGGCACGGGGATCGCGCCGTTCCTTTCGATCCTGCAGGACTTCGAGGCCTGGGAGCGTTTCGAGACGATCAAGCTGGTGTACTCGGTGCGTGAAGCCCGCGAGCTGGCGTACCTGGACCTGATCGCCGGCCTCGAGCAGCGCGAGTACCTGGCGGAATACGCCGGCAAGTTGCAGTTCATTCCGGTAGTGACCCGTGAACAGCATCCGGGGGCGTTGAACGGGCGCATTACCACCCTGATCGAGAATGGCGAGCTGGAGCGCGCGGCGGGGCTGGAGCTGATCCCGGAACATTCGCGGATCATGCTGTGTGGCAATCCGCAGATGATCGACGACACCCGCCAGGTGCTGAAGGCGCGGGGCTTGAACCTGAGCCTGAGCCGGCGGCCGGGGCAGGTCGCGGTCGAGACGTACTGGTAAATCCATTGGGGCCGCAAAGCGGCCCCAAATAGTTCAAGGCTTGTTGTTCTGCGCCTTGAGCAGATCCCGAATCTCGGCCAGCAGGGTTTCCTGCGGAGTCGGCGCAGGCGGCACAGAAGGAGCCACAGCCTCCTCACGCTTCAAGCGGTTGATCGCCTTCACCCCCATGAAGATCGCGAACGCCACGATCAGGAAGTCCACCACCGTCTGGATGAACTTGCCGTAGGCCAGCATCACCGCTGGGGTCTCGCCTTGCGCCGCCTTCAGGGTGATCGCCAGGTCGCTGAAGTCCACTCCACCGATCAACAGGCCCAAGGGTGGCATCACCACATCGCCGACGAAAGATGAAACGATTTTGCCGAACGCCGCGCCGATGATGATACCGACGGCCATGTCGACCACATTGCCCTTGACTGCAAAGGCTTTGAATTCACTGATCATGCCCATGGTTTATTCCTTGTAACAATTGAGAGTGGGTCGACGCAGTGTAATTCAGCCAACCGCTTCATGCGCTGCGTCGCTACAAAGGACCCCGCTGATAGCCAATGGTTTGGTCGCGATTGGCACCGATCCCGACGCGGCGGCTATCATGGCGACTTTTTCCAGGAGACTGCCCATGGCCAAGGCCAAGCGCTTGTACGGCTGCACCGAATGCGGTGCGACCTTCCCGAAATGGGCCGGCCAATGCAGTGAATGCGGGGCCTGGAACACCCTGACCGAGACCATGATCGAGAGCGGCGGGGCGGCGGC
>DQAA01000422.1 GCA_003523465.1 Pseudomonas sp. | reverse complement strand
AGCCGCTGATACCCCGAGATGCTGGCAAACACCACGAACGACCCCAGCACCCCCGGCAGCAGGCTCCAGTACCTCAACGCTCCCACCGCTTCCCCGAGCCCGGCGACGCCGGAGCGTCCGAGCAGCAGCCCGAGCAGGATGAAGAATCCCACCGCCGAGTTGACCAGCAGCGTGATGAGGACCGTCGATACGCCGCTGGTGATCTGCACCATCAGCAGGTTCTGCACCACCAGCGCGGCGCCGGCGGCGATGAGGAGAATAGCGATCCAGCCCATGACCTCACTCCGGCGCGATGCGCTGATCGAGCTTGAGCTGGAGAAACACCAGGTCGAGCCAGGTGCCGAACTTGGCCCCGACCTCCCGCAGGTGACCAACCTGTTCGAAGCCGAGCTTTTCATGCAGGGCGATGGAGCCGCGATTGCCCGCTTCGATACCCGCGACCATGACGTGCTTGCCCAGCGCCGCGGCGCGTTCGATAAGGGCCCGCATCAGGTGCTCGCCAAGGCCTTTGCCACGCTGGTCGGCGCGGATGTAGACGGAGTGCTCGACGGTGTGGCGGTAGCCGTCCCAGGCGCGCCAGTCGCCGAAGGAGGCGTAGCCAAGGACTTCATCCGCAGCGTCGGTCGCCACCAGCACCGGATACCCGGCCCGCTGCCGGTCGGCAAGCCAGGCGAGGCGGTTGGCGGTGTCGACCAGGGTTTCGTTCCAGATGGCAGTGGAGTGGGCAACGGCGTCGTTGTAGATGAGGGTGATTCCGGGGATGTCGGCGGGAAGTGCGTCGCGAAGGATCATGTTCAGGGTCCGGCTGAAACTATGGTGGATGGATAATCCAATATAGTAGACGGTCATTGCAAGCCTGCCCGACGGCCACGACAGCGCCAGATTCAGCGGCTTTTCAGCAACGCGATGGCGTACACGCAGTCCTGTTCGCTTTCATTGCGGAAGGCGCAGTCCACCGGCGGGCCCAGTTCCAGGCAGTCGCCCGGCTGCAGGGCGTGACGAATCTCGCCTTCGATGAACACCAGCTCACCCTGCAATACCCAGATCAACTGGCGCTGGAAGGCGTAGGCCGAGGCGGGCATGGGCAGGTGCCGGCCGGCGGGGAGGGTGATCTGCAGGAGGTCGACGGGCAGGTCGGATTGCGGCGAGATGTGCCGGCGCAGGTAGCCGGTCTCGGGGTCGGTCCAGGTGGGTTGGTCCTGGGCGCGAAGCAGGCGGCCCTGTTGGGTTTCGGCGCGGGCGATGAGGCTGGAGATGCTCAGGCCGAAGGCTCCGGAGAGTTTGCCCAGGAGGTTGGCGGTCGGGCTGCTTTCACCACGCTCGACCTTGTGGATCATCGCGCGGGATACGGAAGCACGCTGCGACAACTCGGTGAGGGACCAACCGCGGCTTTCGCGCTCGGTTCGGATGCGGGCGCCAATGCGCGCGTCGAGATCGTTTTCGGTAGTCATGGCGCCACTATAGTGGACGGCAGGGTCGCCGCCAAATGCACCCTCGCGGATGCGCATACACCCGAAAGTATCTTTGCAATAGAGTTTGTAACATTCAGAAATAAATTTACTGATCCCACGAACTCCTCGGAAATTTCCTAGCCTGCTGAAACCATTCGTCGGCTCAAGCCCGCGCCCCGCTTCGGTTCCACCCCCTGTTTCAGGGGATTATCACTAAAGGATTAATACTAAGCGCGTGTACGAATTCTCCTGCATGGATCCAATTTTTTGGCTACAAATCACACCCAAATGGAACCTGTATTCGCCAGGGTCAGGCTGTTCGGCATGCAGTGTGTGTAGTTCCTGAGGGGTTTGCTTCTCGCTCTAGCACGCATTCAGAGACGGATTTGCCTGATCCACGAAGGAGTCGCTCGTGGACAGAAGATTCGCCAAGAAAGCCTTTACCGCTCGATTTGCTCCGTTGCCACTGGCCATCAGCCTGGCAGCCGCCGGAGCGGTTTCCGGTCTCTTCAGTCCGGAGGTGCTGGCCGCGTGCAGCGCTCCATCGGGTATTCCCCTCACTATCACCTGTACCGGCTCGACCCTGGGCAACCAGTTCTCGGCGGTCAGCAACCTGCGCTACGTGGTGAACTTCAACGCCACCGTTGCGCCAACCTTGCTGTTGGGCAACGTGATCGAGCTCACCGGTACCGGCATCACCTTCGTCAACAGCGGCACGGTCGATCCGGGGCTGCTGTCTGGCGTAGGGCTGTCCTCGGGCGTGAGGATCGGCAACGCCGCCGGCAGCACGCTGAACTTCACCAACGAATCGAGCGGCACCATCAAGGGCAACTCCCTGGCGCTTCCGCTCGCGGGCATCAACCTGACCTCGCTTTCCGGGAATGCCGTGGTCCTGGAAAACGGCGCGGGTGGCACCACGACCCTGACCAACAACGGCATCATCGGTAGCACCCCCCTGGTGGCGCTCCTGCCTGCGGAAGACATTCCGGTCATCGCGCTGCGCGGAGGCGCGAAGAACATCGTCACCAACGGCCCCACCGGCCTGATCACCGGCCGGGTCGCGCTGCAGGCCAGCAGTTCCGGTAACGAGTTCTACAACGCCGGCAGCATCTCCGGTAGCGTCAACCTCGGCGCGGGCGGCGCGTCCAACAAGTTCTACGCGATCACTGGCGCCCAGGTCATTCCGTCGGCAGGCGTCTCCGTCGAGCTGCCGACCATCGTCAGTATCGGTCTGCTCTATTCCGCTGCCGGTATCGTCGATGGCGGTACCCTCAACAACAGCAGCGGTGGCGGCAACACCCTGTACCTGCAGAACACCACCAGCGGGCCGGGTACCGGCACTGGCGGCTCGAGCAACATCAATGGCAGCAGCTACATCAACTTCAACAACCTGATAGTCAACAGCGGGACCTGGGGCCTGAGCAACCAGCTGTTCCGGGCCGGCACCACGTCGCCCACCGTCCAGCTCAACGGCGGCTTGCTGAGGGTAGACAGCGCAGCGTTGACCGGCGCGTCGATCACCGCCAATGGCGGTGGCCTGTCCAGCCCGGACGGCGGCTCTTCGAGTGTCGCCAACAACATCACCATCGCGACCAATGGGCTGGTCGTGACCAACAACGGGAGCCTGACCCTCAGCGGCGTGCTGAGCGGCACCGGCAACGTGACCAAGACCGGCACCGGCACNNCGGCACCCTCATCCTCAACAACGCCAACAACTACGGCAGCCTCACCACGCTCACCGGCGGTACCCTGGCGCTTGGCAACGACCTGGCACTCGGCACGTCGAGCCTCAACGTGAACGGCGCCAGCACCCTGTCGACAGCGGCCGACCGCTCGGTGACCAACGCTATCTCGCTGGGCGCCAACCTCACCGTGAACAACGCCGCGAACCTCAACCTCAGCGGTGTGATCAGCGGCACCCGGGCACTGACCAAGAGCGGCGCCGGCACCCTGACCCTGAGCGGCGCCAACAACTTCGGTGGCGGTCTCATCATCAACACCGGCAAGGTGATCCTCAATACCGCCGGCGCCGCAGGCTCGGGCACCATCACCTCCGGCGTCATCGGCACCGGATCGCTGGACACCCTGGCGCCGACCACCCTGACCAACCTGGTCCAGCTCAATGGCAACCTGACCCTGACCGGCAGCAACGACCTGACCTTGCAGGGCAAGGTTTCCGGTTTCGGCGGCCTGGTCAAGACCGGCTCCAGCGCCCTGACCCTGAACGGTGCCAACGACTTCAGCGGCACCTCGACCCTGGCCGCCGGCTCGTTGATCCTGCAGAACGCCAGCGGGTTGGGTGTGGGCCAGTTGAACGTGACCGGCAACGCTGCGCTGAATGCCTCCGGGCTTTCGGTCGGCAATAACATCAGCGTCGGCCTCGGTCGCGCGCTGACCTTGAACAACGCCGGCGCCGCGACCCTTGGCGGTGTGATCAGCGGCTCTGGCTCGTTGGTCAAGGCGGGGGCCGGCGACCTGACCCTGAGTGGCCTCAGCACCTACAGCGGCGACACCCTGCTGGATACCGGCACGCTGATCCTGGGCAGCAACTCGGCCCTGGGCAATGGCAGCGGCACCCTCAG
>DQAA01000518.1:1623-6227 GCA_003523465.1 Pseudomonas sp. | reverse complement strand
CTCCCTTCCGGGCCTGACCAGGTTGACGGGTAATCGTTGCGGGGGGACCGATGGGGCCACCATTACGCAGCTCGCCATCAGGTGACGAGCCGCGCCATTGTACCGGTCTGAGGCAGAGTTACAACCTCTGGGTGAGAAAAAATCATCATTTCTCAAGGACTTGTCGGAAGGAGATGGCGAGCTGCGCGTCTTTTTGCAATTGGGGGCGGAGCTGCCGGCGAGCCTGAGTATCGATTGTGTGAGGCATACCGAAATGGGGGCTGACTGTAGGGGCGGTGAAGCGCTGCGATCCCGAGGCTGAATTCACTGACGCAATCGCTGGCAAGCCAGCTCCCACAGGGTCCGTGTCGGTTTTGAAGGAAACGTCAGGCTGCTAACTGCGTAGCGCTCGCCATCTCCAGCAACTTCCCTCGCAACCACGCCAGCACCGGATCCCGATCCAGGCTCCGGTGCCAGCTCATGTATTCCTGCATCGCCGGCAAGGCCACCGGCGAGGGGACGATGCGCAGCGGCAGGTTGCGTGCGTAGAGCCGGGCCAGGCGGCTGTGCACCGTGGCCACGCGCTGGGTGCCGACCACCAGCTGCGGCAGGGTGTTGAAGTCATGGGTGATGACTTCGAGGCGGCGCTTGCAGCCGTATTCGCTCATGAACCATTCCTCGATGCCCGGCGTGCGGTTGCGTCCGAACACCACCGAGACATGCCCCAGCTCCAGGTATTGCTCCAGGGTCAGACGCTCGCCCACCGCCTGGTTGTCCCGGCACACCACGCAGACGTGCTGCTCCTCGAACAACAACTGCGAGGGGTGTTCCTTCACGATGTAGTGGTCCGGCGCGATCATCAGGTCGACCTCGCCGCGCATCAGCATTTCCCGGGCGGTCTCGCCGGGGCTGATCAGCTCGAAGGTCATCAGCGGAGCCTGCAGGTTGACCTCGCGAATCACCTCGGCGAACAGCACGCTGATCAGGTAGTCGGAGGCCATGATGCGGAAATGCCGTTTGCTTTCGGCGATGTCCTGCACCGGCTTGGCGGTGATCGAGGTCTGGATCTTCAGCAGCACTTCACGCACCGGGATCTCCAGGTCGCGGGCCAGGGGCGTGAGCATCATCTTGCGCCCGACCTGGACCAGCAGGTCGTCCTCGAAGTAGGTACGCAACCGCCCGAGCACCCCGCTGGTGGCCGATTGGGTCATGTGCAGACGTTCGGCGGCTCGGGTGATGTTCTGCTCTTCGAGCAGTACATCCAGCGCCACCACGAGGTTCAGGTCCAGGTGTTTGAAGCGCATGGCAGGCATCTCGTTGTTGTATTTATTTTCGCGATACCCTGCATCCCCAGTAACGATTAGTCAAATTCTTCCCCGGTTCCTAGCCTGTGCTTCCAGACTCCCGCCGGAGGGCTGGTCCAGACAACAAGAACAAGGGATTCAGGCATGAGCGATATCAACAGAGTACTGATCGTGGGCGGCGGCATCGGCGGCCTGTGCGCCGCGATCGCGCTGCGTCGCCAGGGGGTCGAGGTCGATCTGGTGGAGATCAAGTCCGAGTGGACGGTGTACGGCGTCGGCATCATCCAGCAGAGCAACGTGGTTCGGGAAATGGCCCGCCTCGGGGTGCTGGATCGCTACCTCGATGCCGCCTACGCCTTCGAGGACGTGGGCATCTACGACCTGCAGGGCAAGGCCCTGGCGCGGATTCCCGGGCAGCGCCTGGCCGGCCCGCAATACCCGGCGAACGTCGGCATCTCGCGGCTGGCCCTGCACCAGGTGCTGAGCGATACCGCCATCGAACTCGGCACCCGGGTGCGCCTTGGTGTCAGCGTCGAGTCCTATGAGGAATTCCCCCTCGATCTCAACGTCAGCTTCACCGACGGCTCCAGCGGCCGCTATGACCTGATGATCGGCGCCGACGGCGTGTACTCGAAGATTCGCGGCCTGCTCTATGGCGACACCTACACCCCGCGTTTCACCGGCCAGGCCGTGTGGCGCTACAACTTCCCGCGGCACCCGTCCATCGACCACCTCGCCAGCTACACCGGCGCCGAAGGCAATGCCGGGCTGGTGCCCCTGGCCGACGACCTGATGTACATGTTCTCCACCTCCCACGAGCCGGGTAATCCCTGGTTCGAGAAGGACCAGCTGGCCGCCACCATGCGCGACCGCATCGGCGGTATCGGCGGCCTGGTGGGTGAACTGCGCGAGCAGATCACCGACGACAGCCAGGTGGTCTACAAGCCGATGGAAGTGCTGTTCGTCGATGACCCGTGGTTCAAGGGCCGGGTGATCCTGATCGGCGATGCGGCCCATGCGACCACGCCGCACCTGGGGCAGGGCGCCGGGATGGCCATCGAGGATGCGCTGGTGCTGGCCGAGGAGCTGTTCGGCGAGGACGACCTGCGTACCCGGCTGCAGCGCTTCATGATGCGTCGCTTCGATCGCTGCAAGTACATCGCCGAGAACTCGATCATGGCCGGAGAGCGGGAGATGGCCCGGGATGCCGGATTCGACCGGATCGGGCTGACCAAGGCGATGCTGGCGCGCACGGCCGAGCCGATTTGAGATCGACGTGAGGGCCAATCGCCTGCAATGCACGCCGCTGAAACCTGTGGGAGCCGGCGTTGCCGGCGATTGGCCCGCCCGTACAACCACAGTCACGGAACGGAAGACGAACGTGTCAGCAACACCCGTATTTCTTTGCCACGAACACCACCTGCAAGAAGGCCTGGCCCTCGGCTTCGACCCTTGGCACCAGGGCCGCGACACCGTCCTGGCGCTGAAATGGAAAGGCCAGGTCAAGGCCTACCGCAACCTCTGCCCCCACCTCGACGTCGCCATGCAGTACCGCAAGGACCGCTTCATGTCCGGCGACGGCCAGCACATCGTCTGCTTCGCCCACGGCGCGCTGTTCGATCCCGTCGACGGTGCCTGCTTGCTCGGCCCGTGCCTGGGCCAGTCGCTGCAGGCCCTGGAGATACACCGGGATGAGCACCTCAACCTGTGGATTCACTAGATTGATAATTTGTACACAAAATTAACGCTAAAGATTCACCGCGATCCTGCCGAAAACTAAAAGATGGCACGTGGCCATTACTTGACCGCCTGCTCAACTTTTACCGGATCGTGACCTCTGTATGAAAATAAAAACCAAGCTCGCCCTTGCCTTCATATCTGTCGCAATCATCCCGGTCAGCCTGGTCGGCATCATCTCGGTGAGCAACACCCGCGCTGATGCGGTGAGCCAGTTCCTCGATGGCAGCACCCGGGAAATCCGCCAGATCGACGGCAACATGCGCCAGTTCTTCGACGGTACGCTGCAGAACGTCGATCAGATGGCCAAGGATCCTGTATACACCTCTGTAACCAGCCTGAAACATTACGAAGGTCCGGACGCCGCCCAGCAGCCGCTGCCGGACTCCGCGAAACAGGTCATCGCCCAATTCGCCCAGTACGGCGAGACCCATCCTGCCGCCGCGATCCTCTCCATCGGCCTGGAAGACGGCAGCTACGCCAAGTGGCCGGATGATCCCAAGCTGGCCAACTACGACCCACGCACCCGTCCCTGGTACAAGGCGGCCATGGCCAGCCCGGGCAAGACCGTGCGCACCGCGGCCTACTACTACGACAAGGACGACGTGGCACTGGTCGGCACCGCCCGGGCCATGCTCGACGAGGCCGGCAAGGCCAAGGGCGTGTTCGTGGTCAGCGTGTCGCTGAAGAACCTCACCGAACTGGTCAAGAGCATCAAGCTGGGCGACAGCGGCTACGTGATGCTGATCGAGAACGACATCGTGCTGGTCGACCCCCGCGACAGCGCCCACAGCTTCAAGCCGCTCAAGGATCTTGGCGAGCCCTACGCGAAACTCGCCGCGACCACCCAGGGCTCCACCGAGGTGGAGATCGGCGGCACCCGCTACATGGCCAACGTCTGGACCTCCCCGGGCCTGGGCTGGCGTTTCGTCGGGCTGATCGAGGAGCAGGAAGTGATGGCCACCGCCACGCGCATGACCTGGCTTACCGCCGGCATCGTGATCGTCCTGGGGCTGCTGTTCGCGGTGATCGCGGCGGCGTTCTCGCGGGTCATCGTCAAGCCGATCGGCCAGGTCAGCAGCGGCCTGCAGTCCATCGCCGAAGGCGAGGGCGATCTGCGCCAGGACCTCAACGTCCAGGGCAAGGACGAAACCGCGGAGCTGGCCGGCTGGTTCAACAAGTTCCTCGCCGCGATCCGCCAGCTGATCCAGCGAATCGGCGCGGCCTCGACCAACCTGCACGACGCTTCCCGGGCCAACAGCGAGATGGCCGGCAACATGAACGAAGCGGCCGGTCGCCAGCGCGAGGCGGTGGAACTGGTGTCCACCGCGTTCAATGAAATGGTCGCGACCGCCAACGAAGTGGCGCGCTCCTGCAGCAGCGCCGCCGACTCGGCCGAAAGCGGTCATCGCCGGGTGGCGGAAGGCAAGCAGCAGATCGAACTGACCACCGAGAACGTCAATCGCCTGGGCAACCGCCTGGTGGAGTCGTCCGAGGCCATGCTCGAACTGGAAGCCGGCAGCCGCAGCATCAACCAGATCCTGGGCACCATCGCGGGATCGCCGAGCAGACCAACCTGCTGGC
>DQAA01000518.1:925-1615 GCA_003523465.1 Pseudomonas sp. | reverse complement strand
TGCCGTGGTGGCCGACGAAGTGCGGGCCCTGGCCAAGCGCACCGCCGACTCCACGGGAGAAATCGACCACCTGCTCAACAGCCTCGGCAGCAAGACCCAGGAAGTCTCGGAGAAGATGGAAAGCTGCCTGGACCTGTCCCGGGCCAGTGTCTCGTCCATCGAAAGTGCGCGGGACAGCTTCGAAGGCATCCAGCTTTCGGTGAACGAGATCCGCGACCAGAACCTGCAGATTTCCGCGGCCGCCGAAGAGCAGCACAGCGTCGCCGAGGAGATCAACCGGCATATCCAGCAGATCTATGACGAAGCGCGGGTCGTGGAGCAACTGGCCGGGTCGGCGCGGGAAGATTCGGGACGGCTGTCGGAACTGTCGCAGGAGCTGCATCAACTGGTGGGGCGGTTCAAGTCCTGAGAGCCACAAGATTCAAACTGATGGCCCTTTCAACCCTTTGTTTTCGCATAGCATTTTTCGCTTCTTGGACAGTGGGACTTTTTTCCAGATGCGATTCGGATATGCAGGTGTGGCAGCCCTGGTGCTGATGTCGGTGATGACGTCGGCCCAGGCCAAGGGATTGAACAGGAAACAGGTCGAGATGTGCCGCTGGGGGGCGGAAGTGGCCCGCTCGGCACAGCACTCGAAACTCTCCGGGACCACCCTGTGGCGGGCCCGGGAGAATCTCAAGACGCGCAAGT
>DQAA01000518.1:0-920 GCA_003523465.1 Pseudomonas sp. | reverse complement strand
CCTACGCCAGCCGCAGTCGCCTGCAGCCGGCGTCGGTGCAGAAGACCTACTACGACGGCTGCATCCATCACGAGCGCAACCGTGTGGCCAGGCGTTAGGCGCTGTCCGAAATTAGTGACCGCCCTTCATTCGCCGTGCGACAAGGAAAATCCCCAAGCCCGCCAGCGCCGTGGCCGCGCCGATGTAGCCTGTGCTGGTCCAGCCCAGCCCGGCAGTGATCGCCATGCCGCCCAGCCACGGCCCCAGGGCATTGGCCAGGTTGAACGCGGCATGGTTCGACGCCGCCGCCAGGCTTGGCGCTTCATGGGCGATATCCATCAGGCGGATCTGCAACGGCGCGGCGAGGGCGATCATGGTGCCGACCAGGCCGATGCCCAGCAGGATCGACCACAGCGCGTGGGCAGCGAAGGTGAAGAACAGCAGCACCGCGATCGACCACACCAGCACCAGCCCCACGGCGCGGAACTGCAAGCGGTCGAACAGCTTGCCGCCGGCGATATTGCCGACGATGCCACCGACACCGAAGGCCGCCAGGCCAAACGGAATCCACTGCGGCGAGACTTTGGTCACTTCCAGCAGGGTCGGCGCCAGGTAGCTGAACACGCAGAACATCCCGGCAAAACCGATGGCGGCGATACCCAGGGCCATCCAGACCTGCGGCAGGCGGAAGGCCTGGAGTTCCTTGCGCGGATCGCTGCGCGGTTCATCCTTGGGCTGCGGCACGAAGCGCCAGACCAGCGCGATGGTGCACAGCGCAATCGCCCCCACCAGCACGAACGCCGAACGCCAGCCGAAGAACTGCCCCAGCCAGGTGGCGATGGGGTTGCCCAACAGCATGGCCAGGGTCAGGCCCATCATCACCCGGGCCACCGCGCCGGCGCGCTGGTTGCTCGGCACCATGCTCGACGCTACCACCGCAG
>DQAA01000046.1:2401-2557 GCA_003523465.1 Pseudomonas sp. | reverse complement strand
CAGCCTGGCCGGCGACGTGGCGTTCGAGGTGCGCGAGCGCACCGAATCGCAACTGCTGATGCATATCGTGGTGTGCGAGTTTCGCTTGCAGTGCAGTGCCGCTTCCGAGGGCACTGCGACCCTGGAACTGCACCACACTGGCGCCATTCGTCGCAG
>DQAA01000046.1:0-2382 GCA_003523465.1 Pseudomonas sp. | reverse complement strand
AGCGCCTGGAGCAGGACCAGACCCTGTACCAGGCGCTGATGCCGCTGGACTTCAAGCGCCTGCGCCTGGAGCGCGCCGAAGGGCAGTGGACGGTGGTCCTGGAGCATATGGGCGGTAGTGAAGTTGTTAACAGGATGCCGGCGTTTCGACGCTATATCCGCGTGGATTCGCAGCAAAGGGAGTTGTTGCTGACTGCCTTGATCGGCTTCAGGCGACTGCTGACTCAAGCCTGACGGAGATCCCCCTGTGGGAGCGGGTTCACNNACCCGCTCCCACAAGGTCCGCGTAAACCAACCTACCGAAAGGTTGGCACTCAAAATGCTTCCACATACGGGCTTACAGAATTGTTGCGCGAAAATAGCTAACATGTTAACTATTGCCCAACAAAAACAAGATGCCACCGTGGAGGTACGTCATGAATATCCATCAGGCTACCGGCTCGGCCCTGGATCGCTGGAACGCGGCGATGCAGGCAACGTGCGGGTATTTCGAAACCGAACTTGCGTTCAACCGCTCGCTGTTCATCGGCGAGATTTCCACCTGGTCGCGGGGTGGGCTGGGCATGGCCAACCTGCGTACCAATGCCGGCGTGATCCGGCGCAATGGCCTCAAGGCCGACCGCGACAATGACCAGCATTGCTTCCTGGTCAGCCAGCGCACCGGTTTTTCCCAGATCACCCAGAACGGCACCAGCCTGCAACTGGCCCCCGGCGAGATGTTGCTGATGGACTCGGTGGGCACCTGCGAAATCACTCCGTTCGGCCTGATCGAGCACGCTTCCCTGGGCCTGTCCCGGGACCAGGTGTGCCGGCAACTGGGCGGCGAGCAGCGGATCTTCGGCAAGATCTCCCAGAGCAAGGCCTGCGGGCGCATGCTCCATCTGCTGATGGACCAGCTGTGCAAGGAGAGCAGTGCCCAGGACGGTGAACAGGCCGAGGGCGACGCCCTGCACAGCGCCTTCCTGTCGCTGCTCGGCTCGGCCCTTGAAGGCAGCGACCAGGACACGCGCCTGCCCGCCTCATTGCAGGGCGCCGACCTGCGCAGCTACGTGCAGAAAGTCATCGACGAATCCCTCGGCCAACCCGGACTGACCCCGGTCAGCCTGGCCAGCCGCCTGAATATCTCGGTGCGCCATCTGTATCGCCTGTTCGAGGAGCAGGGCGACAGCGTCTGCCGCTATATCCAGCGCGCCCGCCTGCAACGCAGCGCCGACGATCTCTCCAACCCGATCCACAAGACCGAATCCATCACCACCATTGCCTACAAGTGGGGCTTCACCGATTCGGCGCACTTCAGTCGTTCGTTCAAGAAACAGTACGAGCAGTCACCCAAGGACTTCCGCAGCAGCAGCCTTGCGGGTCTGGTCCTGAGCTGAGAAAGGATTTCCATGAACCCCTGACTTGACCCTTGACCGGGTTGCCTTTAGGCTCGCCCAAGTTGTCGACCTACCGGTCGTTAGGTGAAATATTAACCTGGCGATCGGTATCCGTTTCATCCCTCACTTGGAAGAGCGTCACATGCAAATCCCGGAATCAGCCCCGACTTCTCACGTCCGCTTCGCCGTGGCCCTGGCCCTGATTGGTGCCCTGGGTCCGTCGGCGGTGGACATGTACCTGGCCAGCCTGCCGGGTATTGCCGAGGAGTACGGGGCGTCCTATGCCAGGGTGCAATTGACCCTGACCGTTTTCCTTCTCGCCATGGGCGCCGGACAGCTGTTGTTCGGGCCGGTGGTGGATACCCTGGGCCGGCGCCGGCCATTGCTGGTGGGCCTGGCGGTGTTCATCGCCAGCTCCCTTGCCGCGGCCCAGGCCGGTAGCCTCGATGCGCTGCTGATGGCGCGCTTCGTCCAGGGCCTGGGCAGTGCCCTGACCCTGGTGGTGATCATGAGCATGGTTCGCGATGTCGCCGAAGGTGCACGGGCGGCGCAGATCTTCGCCCTGCTGATGACCATCGAAGGCCTCGCCCCGGTGCTGGCCCCCGCATTGGGCGGTTTTATCGGCGCGCACTTCGGCTGGCGGGCGATCATGCTCACCCTGGCCGGACTGGGCGTGCTGGTGCTGCTCAATTCGGCCTGGGTGCTCAAGGAGACCCTGCCCGAGGACAAGCGCATGGCCTGGCGCCCAAGCGATTTCCTGCGCACCTACGCCCGTATCGCCCGGGACGGCGCGTTCCTGCACCCGGCGCTGGCGCTGTCGGCGGTGTTCTTCTTCCTGTTTGCCTACATCGGTGGTGCGGCCTTCGTCTACCAGACCCACTTCGGGCTGTCGGTGGAAGCCTTCGGCGCGCTGTTCGGCGCCACCGGCGTGGCCATCCTGCTCGGTGCCATCAGCGCCGGCCGCCTGGTCGCGCGCAAGGGCCTGGTACGTCTGGCGCAGTGGGGTG
>DQAA01000045.1 GCA_003523465.1 Pseudomonas sp. | reverse complement strand
CGCGGCGCAGCGCTGCAGCTCGGCCGCCAGCTCGGCGAGCAGTTCGGTGGTCAGGGCGTTTAGTGCTTGCGGACGATGCAGGGTGATCAGGCAGGTGGCCTGATGCGCCTGCACCTCAAGGGTGTGCGGCATGACGACGATCCTCGCAAGGCGTGCCTGGCCTCGGGGGCCGGCGTTTTTTATTGGACGGGCTACGTGGCCCTTTCGCCAGAGTATAGGCATAATGCGATACAGAAAAACAACATCAACAAATAAAAACGTGTCTAATAATCGAGTGCTTGGTTCCAGGCATCCCGTTATTCCTGGGTTGAACCCGCCATTCAGGGTTTCTGCCTATCTGCCTGATGCGTATCGTTTTCGAGGAGATGTGTCATGACTTGTTACAGTATCGACGGCCTGACCCCGGTGATTCACCCGACCGCCTACGTGCACCCCTCGGCGGTACTGATTGGCGACGTGATCATCGGGCCTCACTGCTATGTCGGGCCCCTGGCCGCCCTGCGCGGGGACTTCGGACGGATCGTCCTGGAGGAGGGCGCCAACCTGCAGGACACCTGCGTGATGCACGGTTTTCCGGCCAGCGACACGGTGGTCGAGCGCAACGGCCATGTCGGCCACGGCGCGGTGCTGCACGGTTGCGTGGTCGGCGAGGATGCGCTGATCGGGATGAATGCCGTGATTCTCGACAATGCGAAAATCGCTTCGCGCTGTATCGTATCCGCCGGTGCGCTGGTCAAGGCCGGCTTCCAGTGCGAGGAACAGTCCCTGGTGCTGGGCTCGCCGGCCAAGGTCACCCGGCGCCTGAGCGACGATGAAGTGAGCTGGAAGCAGACCGGCACCCGCGCCTACCAGCAGTTGACCCGGCGCTGCCTGGAGAGCATGCGCGAGTGCCAGCCGCTGGCCGAGATCGAAGCCGGTCGTGGCCGCTACCGTGATGACGCGGTACGCCCCAAGCTGCCCGGCGGCGCCTGAAACCGCCCCNNAGCATGGTCATGCTGCGGGCGCGGGGGTATATTCCTTCCTTTTTCGACCGGAACGCCTATGTCGTCCCTCACTCCGCTGGACCACCTGATCGAACGCTTCCAGCAGCAGACCCCGATTCGCGCCAGTTCCCTGATCATCACTCTCTATGGCGACGCCATCGAACCCCGCGGCGGCACCGTCTGGCTCGGCAGCCTGATCCAGTTGCTGGAGCCCATGGGCATCAACGAACGGCTGATCCGCACCTCGATCTTTCGCCTGACCAAGGAAAACTGGCTGACCGCGGAAAAGGTCGGCCGGCGCAGCTACTACAGCCTGACCGGCACCGGCCGGCGGCGTTTCGAGAAAGCCTTCAAGCGCGTCTACGCCAACAGCCCACCGGCCTGGGACGGTTCCTGGTGCCTGGCGGTGCTGACCCAGTTGCCCCAGGACAAACGCAAGCAGGTCCGCGAGGAGCTGGAGTGGCAGGGCTTCGGCGCCATCTCTCCAGGCGTGCTCGGTTGCCCGCGTTGCGACCGCGCCGACGTTGCCGCGACCCTGCAGGAACTCGGGGCCCAGGAAGACACCATCCTCTTCGAAACCACCACCCAGGACGTTCTGGCCTCCAAGGCCTTGCGCGCCCAGGTGCGCGAAAGCTGGAAGATCGACNNATCGACGAACTGGCGACCCACTACAGCGAGTTCATCCAGCTGTTCCGCCCGCTGTGGCAGGCGCTCAAGGAACAGGACAGCCTCGACCCCAAGGCCTGTTTCCTCGCCCGGGTGCTGTTGATCCACGAATATCGCCGGCTGCTGCTGCGCGACCCGCAACTGCCGGACGAGCTGCTTCCCGGCGACTGGGAAGGCCGCGCGGCGCGCCAGTTGTGCCGCAATATCTATCGCCTGATCCAGGGCGCCGCCGAGCAATGGCTGGAAGCGGCGATGGAGACTGCCGACGGCCCGTTGCCTGAGGCCAGCGCGGCGTTCTACAAGCGCTTTGGTGGGCTCGCCTGAAGGCGTCGACCTGATAAAAATGCCAGTTGTGCAATGAATGACGGTGGTTTTCACTGAGCGGGTCCAGTGAAGGAGCGCCGTCATGAGCAAACCGACCATTCAACAATTGCTAGATTGGTTCTACGCCGCCGACCGCAGTTTTGGCTGGGAATTTATCGTTGCCTACGACCGGCGCACCATCAACGCCGTGCTGTTGCATCAGTACATCCAGCACTTCGACGACAGCCGCAGGCTGCCACCGTATTCGGCCAGCATTCCTTCCCCGCTCAGTACCGAGCACCTCTCGCGCATGGAATTGCGCTCACCGCAGATGTCCTTCGAGCACTCCAGCCTGGACGGCGGCGAAGCCCATATGAGCATGGACTTCATGGGCGGGATGCTGATCAGTGAAGAACACCCGTCCGGGGAAAATGCGCCGTCCTACATCAGCAAGATCCGCGAGATCGTGCCGGTGGCGGCGCCGCGCTTGAGCTTTACCGTGCCGCTGACGAAACTGACCGGCGGTGGCGGGGACGCCCGTTCGATCATCCTGGACCTGTCGGCGGGGGATGACTACAAGGTCAATTTCGCCCTCGACAGCCTGACCCAGGAAGAGATCGGGCGTCGCTTCAGGCTCTTCCTCGCCGACCTCTCCGCCGACTACAAGCGCTTCACCCTGGGCCGGGTAAGCGAAGATCTGGGGGTGCCGCGCAAGATACTGATGCGGGTGATGCCAGCCCCCGGTGCTGGCAAGGAAGGGTCGGCCACCCATGGCGACGGCGCGTTGCTGCTGTTCAGCCGTTTCATTCTGCCCCACGACGGCACGATCCCGGGCCCGTCGTCGGACTTTCCTTATCCGATCGCAGCCGATGTCGAGAACAATCCCTACACCATCACCGTGTTGATGTTCCCGCCCTCGCCCTCGGCCCTTGCGGCAAGGCAGGGGCTGGAGACGTCACAGTTCCCGATCATCCTCGAGGATTTCTTCCTGGGCGAACATCTGTGCAACTACGGTTGGGCGTTCGCCCTCAGCGTGGAGCATGTGCAAATGGGCTATTACGGCGATATGGCGCTGCGCGATACCGCCTTCCAGATCGATCCGGTGCAGCCGCTGGTGGTCGCCGGCAGCACCCAGCAGTTCTCGGTGAAGCCTGCGGCGACCAGCCTGAAGTGGTCGGTGCGCGCCACCGAGGAGGGTGACAGCGCCATCGGCACGATCAGCGCCAGTGGCCTGTATACGGCGCCGTCGTCGGTGGTCTACGCCAGCAAGGCGGTGGTGGTCAGCGTCGAGGGGGTGATCGGCGGGTCGAAATACAGCGCCTCGGCACTGGTTTCGATTCTGCGCGAGAGCGTCGCCGTGTCGCCGATCTTTGCGGTCTGCGGCCATGGCAAAAGCCTTGAGCTGAGTGCCGAAACCCCGCCGGGCAGCCCGCTGCCGGGATGGACCCTGCGCAGCCCGGGGCAAGGCGGCAAGCTCAGCACGGGGTCGGGGCGGACCTGTGTCTATACCGCCAAGACTGCGAGCTTCGGCACGCCGCCGTATATGGACCTGGTCGACGTGCGCAATCCGCGCACCTCGGAAGTGAAGGCGATCCAGGTCCTGGTGCTGACCGATACCGCCCAGGTGCCGCTGTTCCTCGGCGAGGACAGCCGCCCCGAGAGCAACGCGGTGCAGTTGCGCGTGGTCTACGACGGGGTCGAGATGGACCTTGGCGACCTGGCCGAGGAATACACCGTGGTCCAGCACGGCTACAGCGGCGGCAAGATCGATGCACGAGGCGTCTACAGCGCCCCGGCTGATGCCAAGGGCGTAGCCATCCTGCTGCTGACCATCCCCGATCCGTTCGCCTCGATGCGCGGCATCCTGGCATTGCCGCTGCCGCTGTGGGCCCATGCCGATGCCCTGGGGCGCAGCAATGCCTCGCTGCGCCTGCATGCCGGCAGCGGCCCGACACTCAAGTGAGTCAAAAATCGATTTGCCTGCCGCCGATCGGAGTTTCCGTATCAAGTTGACCGGCGACCATGGCCGAAGCGCTGATCGCATTTTGATTGGCCCAGTCACGAAGTTTTGTGAATTCGTCCTTGCGCATTTTGCTCATGGGGACCAAACGCGAAATGGTGGTTTCAAAATCGGCCATGCTCAGGTCGCTCGTATCAGTAGAGCCACTCATTCGCCGTGAGAATGCTTCAATCAACGACTCCCCGACCCACGCTTCGATTTCCGCTCCGGAAAGCACGATGTCCTTGCCAAAATTAGCCTCGCCGCCCAGAGCGGACAAACGCTCCAGATCGAACTTTTCCGGATCACGCTTGAGCTTTTTCAGGTGTATCTCAAGAATCTTCTTTCTTTCCTGGGTCGACGGGAAGTCAACGAAGAATATTTCGTCGAATCGCCCCTTTCTCAAAAACTCCGGAGGTAGACTGTTTATGTTGTTCGCGGTGGCGAACACAAAAACAGGCGTCGTTTTCTCTTGCATCCACGTCAACAATGTTCCGAATACACGCGAGGCCGTACCCCCGTCGGATGTACCTGTGGAAGAGCCGGAAAGTCCTTTCTCAATCTCGTCGATCCATAATATGCACGGCGATATGGCTTCGGCAGTACGAAGTGCAGAACGAATATTGGATTCCGAAGAGCCCACCACGCCCTGGAAGATCTTGCCCATGTCCAGGCGTAGTAATGGCATATTCCACGACGAGGATACGCATTTCGCCGTCAGCGACTTTCCGCAGCCAGGAACCCCGGTCAAGAGCAGCCCCTTCGGCGTTCCCACGCCGAACTCCTGAGCCGCTTGCCCAAAACACTGGCTGCGCAAATGCAGCCACTTCTTGAGCGTCGCCAGCCCTCCAACATCGTCAAGATTCACCTTGGAGTCGATGTATTCCAGGATGCCTGTCTTGCGTATGATCTGTTTCTTTTCGGAAAGCAGGTCCTTCACGGTACTTTCATTGATACTCAGGCTTGATACCAATGAACGAGACAGGCTGTTGTCGATTTCCAGTCCCGTGAGTCCCAAGGCGGCATCGATCAGCTTTTCGTGGGTGTCATTGGGCAGATCGATCCTGACGCTGCTGTTGCCTTTCCAGGAATTGACGAAACTGTTTATCTGGACCTTGACTTCATCCCGTGACGGCAAGGGAAAGTCAACCAATGTAACTTCCTTCTGCAGGTCATTGGCAATTTCAAAGCTGGGCGCCACGATAACGCAGTTGCTTCGGTATCCTCGCGAGCGGATATTGATGGCAAGATCACGCAGTCGACGACGGTAGACCGGATTCGAGCTGGAGCCGAGATAACTGTGAGCATCACAAAAGACGAAAATGTTCTTGCTGCTCTCTTCCTTTGCCTTTTCCTCGCAAAAGTCCAGGGCCATCTTCAGATCAAAGGTCTTGTCCCCGGCTACAGCCCCATTTGTCTGCACGCCCAGCGTCGAATTCCAGACGTATAAACGATGGCCAAGCGTCCTGGCGATTTCAGCAATCTCATTGAGTGCGCGCTCTTCCTCAAAAGATTCGATTACCAATATCGCATAACGGGCCTTTAGGTAATCTGTTAGCTGCTTGGTGCGACTCATGCGTGGTATCCCTGCGCTTGAACTGAGTTATCTGGATATCGGAAGGCCGGTTGTGGTGACACCGGCGTTCGAAACGACAAACTCGACACTTCTTCTGCTACGGAAAAAATCAATGTCGACCCTGTCGCTGGTCTTGATGATTTGCTTGTGCTGATAGGGATGTTCCGCGTTCTGCCGGTAGCGACCCGCCAGGGTCAGGTCCACGGCTTTCACAACACGGATCATGGCTTCGTTCTGGAATATTTCCTTGGGCGTATAGCCTGTATAAAGTATCCAGTTCTTCTCGACATTGACAGCCTGTATCAGTTGTTCCAACGCTGGCGCCTGGTCCAGCGGTTCTCCTCCGGAAAGGGTCACGCCAGCGATGGCCAGTGCGTTTATCTTCTGCGCCAGTTCATCAACGGACATCAACCGGCTCGCTTCGCGAGTATGGGTTTTCTGATTGAAACAGCCTTTGCAATTCAACCCGCAACCCTGCACCCATAAGGTCAAGCGCAACCCGGGGCCGTTGACGCGGCTCAATTCCATGTGGTGTACATTGATGTCCATTTATAGGCGAGCACTGAGGATTTGAAGGGTTTGCTCTTCATGGACCACGGTGTATTCCGGCTTCCACTCGGTCACCAGTTCCGACGTAGGGCGGGAAAGCAGCGACTCGAGCTCTTCGGTGAGCCTCGTGCAAATGTCGCCTTTCACGCCACGCACCTCTTCGGTGATTTCGTCACCGGCAAAGGTTACGTGAATGCTGTATTCGTGACGGGGCCCGAACTCGATGTCGAAGCCTTGAAGCGTTTCTGTCACTTTTGCCGGAACACCTGATGCTTCGATGCGCTTGACGGTCTCATCGACGGCTACGCTGACGTAGGCTTTCTGAAAGCTTGAAGCCAGGCCAGCCATGATCGACTCATCGCCGGTCGAAACAGTATCCCGTTCGATGAGAAGTGTGTAGGCGTCTTGCTCGACCTGACAAACGAACAGATTGAACTTGTCAGCCGTCTGGCCACAGATTGCCCTGAATTGCTGTGTGCCCATATAGCCGATCCTGCCCAGCACTTTCTTGCTGAAGTCGCTGGCAAAGGTGGCGACCAGGCCGGTGGTTGGCCTGAGCCCCATCTTGCCGAACGCTTTGACGATGGCTTCTTCATTGACATAGGAAAATTCAAACTTGGTGCAGTGAGACATTTCAGATTTCCAGTCTGCGACCAGGGGCAACCTCTTCAGCGTTCTGCAGTGCAGTCAACATCTCAGGCGTGAACTCGATATTGCGCGTCGCTGCCGTGGTGGCAGGTGCGGTCTCGGTAGCAGCAACCACACGATTCCTGCGTGCCACCTGGGGGGCAGCATGGTCGCCAAGCAGACTTGCATCAATCGATTCCAACAGCTTTCTAACCACCAGAACGGGATGTGACGTCAACTTTTCATAGAGCTCGATGGACAACAGCGCATCGGCCCCATCGTTGAATTTCAACATCACAAAATAACCTTGACTCTGATTGGTGAGGATACCAATGTGCGAAACCTGACTCAGGTCACGTGACAGTTTTTTCCAGGCATGCCCGTCAAACGACGCCATGATCAGTTTGGTTGCCGTTGCGGCAAATGCATTACTACCCGCCTTGAGTTTGCCTGCATCGAAATTCTGGTAGCTGACAAGAATTTTCTCCCCCGTTGAAAACCCCAGCGCGGTGGCCAGATACTCACTTGCCGCGAAGTCGACATCGGCATGAAACTTCAGGCTTTTTGACCAGTAATAAAGGCCAGCCAATGCCACCAGCCCCATGCCTATAGTATGAAACGCTTGTTTCGGATTAAGTACCACAAAAACTGCCGTAAAAAGTATTGTCCCGACATAGCTGTATTTTATGGCTGTCTGGGTAGTGAACTTCTTGTCTCTATAGAACCAGAAGGTCTTGCCTGGAACATATTGCTTTGAAAGTAGTAACGCCACTCCGCCGCCACCGAATAACAGTAGGCCGGAAAATCCCACTAGCGCATCAGACAGTTGTTGTTTGTACGTTGCGTCAACAAACATCAGTAAACAGGCAGCGACAGCAATAAGCAAGAACACGAGGAATAGGCTTCCCATTAACTTGCCTTTGGTCGCAATCAATATTTTCCACATCGGGATGGTCTTTATCATTCACAAACTCTCCTTGAGTCAGTACAGCGGCGCGCGCAGGGGAATGAATCCGCAGCTGGCTAGTGGCCATATGCTACATGACGATCATGGACTTATCACGTGCCAGGGGGGATCCAGTGCGGGTCGGAAAGGGGCGGAAGATCGACGGATCACGGGCTTGGGAGAAGTCGGGCCGCGTTGACGATTTTTCATATGGCAACCCTGCATTGCATGAGGGGGCAAGCAGAATGTGGTGTCAGGCTGTCCCCCCACTCCAAAGCACATACCGATCCTTTCCCGCCCGTTTGGCCTCATACAGCGCGGCATCCGCCCGGCCCAGGGCGATGCCGAGGCTGTNNGCCATGCGGGTCAGGCCGATGCTCACCGTCACCGGATGCTCCCCCGGGGTTTCTCGCACCAGCGCGCACAAGGCCTCTATCCGCGCTTCGGTAGCCGCCTGGTCCAGCCCCCACAGGTAGATCACGAATTCCTCGCCACCCAGCCGGGCATAGACGAACTCGCTCATGCTGGTGCTGATGTTCGCGGCGATGCGCTTGAGCACCACATCGCTGCTGTCGTGGCCGTACTGGTCGTTGACCTTCTTGAAATTGTCCACGTCGATCATCGCCAGGTAGCGTTCCCGGTTTTCCCCGGCAGCGCTCATGTGGCCCTCGGCCTGGGTGACGAAGAGCGGCGATTGGGAATCTCGGTGAGGACGTCGATGTAGGCCTGGTCCAGCAGCAGGCGCGACATGTGGAAGTTCTGCAGCTTGGCCTGGCGCAGCACGATGTAGCTGTAGAAGGTCAGGCCGGTGATGAATGCGGCGTAGCTGATGATCATCAGCCCGTGCAGGTCGAACAGCTCGCTGCCTTCGGCCTGGAACGGATTGAGCAGCAGCCAGGTGACCAGCGCCGAGGCGAAGAACGACCAGCGTCGCACCGGCAGGATCGAGGTGGAATAGAGGATGCTCGACGCCGCCATGATCAGCCACGCGGGTTGGTGGTTTTCCGGGGTGCCATCGACGACGAGGCGCACCGCGAAGGCCATCAGGCTGATGAACAGCAGGTTGAGCCAGCTGAAATGCTCGGCCTTGCGCACGAACAGCAGGATCACCGTCAAAATGCCCATGGCGCAGATCAGCGCAGCCGAACGCCAGGTGAAACCCTGGGTGCCGATAAAGCTCACCAGCAGGTCGAACAGGACCCAGATGCCGATGCTCAGGCAGAACACCAGGATGCAGAAATGCCGCAGCCGCTCGAAATCGTGCTGGCGGAACTCGGCTCGGACCGAC
>DQAA01000042.1 GCA_003523465.1 Pseudomonas sp. | reverse complement strand
ACGAACCGACCAACCACCTGGACGCCGACTCCGTCGCCTGGCTGGAACACTTCCTCCACGACTTCCCGGGCACCGTGGTCGCGATTACCCACGATCGCTACTTCCTGGACAACGTCGCTGGCTGGATTCTCGAACTCGACCGCGGCGCGGGCATTCCTTACGAGGGCAACTATTCGGGCTGGCTGGAAGCCAAGTCGGATCGTCTGGCCCAGGAATCCAAGCAGCAGTCGGCCCATGAAAAGGCCATGAAGGAAGAACTGGAGTGGGTGCGCAAAGGCGCCAAGGCCCGCCAGTCCAAGTCCAAGGCCCGTCTGGCGCGCTTCGAGGAAATGCAGTCGCAGGAATTCCAGAAGCGCAGCGAGACCAACGAGATCTACATCCCGGCCGGTCCGCGCCTGGGTGACAAGGTCATCGAATTCAAGAACGTGTCCAAGGGCTATGGCGATCGCGTGCTGATCGACAACCTGTCGTTCGTCATGCCAAAAGGTGCGATCGTCGGCGTTATCGGTGGTAACGGTGCGGGTAAATCCACACTGTTCCGCATGCTGATGGGCAAGGAGCAACCGGACTCCGGCAGCATCGAGATCGGCGACACCGTGCAACTGGCCTGCGTCGACCAGAGCCGCGAGGACCTGGACGGCAACAAGACCGTGTTCCAGCAGATCTCCGACGGTTCCGACCAGATCCGCATCGGCAACTACGAGATCCCGTCGCGTACCTACGTCGGTCGCTTCAACTTCAAGGGTGGCGACCAGCAGAAGTTCGTCAAGGACCTCTCCGGTGGTGAGCGTGGCCGTCTGCACCTGGCCCTGACCCTGAAAGAGGGCGCCAACGTCCTGCTGCTCGACGAACCGTCCAACGACCTCGACGTCGAAACCCTTCGTTCGCTGGAGGAAGCCCTGCTGGACTTCCCGGGCGCCGCCATCGTGATCTCCCACGATCGCTGGTTCCTGGACCGCGTCGCGACCCACATCCTGGCTTACGAGGATGACTCGCAGGCGGTGTTCTTCGAGGGTAACTACACCGAGTACGAAGCGGACCGCAAAAAGCGTCTGGGTGAGGCTGCTGCCCAGCCGCACCGCGTACGGCACAAGAAGCTGGCCTGATAAGGTCGGTTGATTGATGCACAGGAATGGGGCCCTCAGTGGCCCCATTTTTGTGCCTGGTTTTCGAGGCTGTGTGGCCTTATCGCCGGCAACGCCGGCTCCCACAGGTTCAGCGTTGCATGCGGTCCTTGTGGGAGCTGGCGTTGCCAGCGATGAGGCCGTCAAGGTCGGACACCTGCATGGGTTTCTGTATACATTTATAGAAATGCACCAAAAAAATTCAGAAAAACGACATTTCGCCCTGTTCCAGTGCGATTGCTTCTTGGTAAAGTCCCGAAAAAACCAAAAAGTCCAACTCCCTCGGTGAGATGTCTACTCATGACTGAATCTGTCGATCACTTCCTCGCTCGTCTGAAACAACGCGATCCTGCCCAACCCGAATTCCACCAGGCCGTGGAAGAAGTTCTGCGCAGCCTCTGGCCTTTCCTCGAAGCCAACCCGCACTACCTCGAAGCCGGCATCCTCGAGCGCATGGTCGAGCCTGAGCGCGCCGTCCTGTTCCGTGTGTCCTGGGTCGATGACGCAGGCAAGGTCCAGGTCAACCGCGGCTACCGCATCCAGATGAGCAGCGCCATCGGCCCGTACAAGGGCGGCCTGCGTTTCCACCCGTCGGTGAACATCGGCGTACTCAAGTTCCTGGCCTTCGAACAGGTCTTCAAGAACTCCCTGACCTCCCTGCCCATGGGCGGCGGCAAAGGCGGCTCCGACTTCGATCCGAAGGGCAAGAGCGACGCCGAAGTCATGCGCTTCTGCCAGGCCTTCATGAGCGAGCTGTACCGCCACATCGGCGCTGACCTCGACGTACCGGCCGGTGATATCGGCGTCGGCGCGCGGGAAATCGGCTTCATGTTCGGCCAGTACAAGCGCCTGGCCAACCAGTTCACCTCCGTGCTGACCGGCAAGGGCATGAACTACGGCGGCAGCCTGATCCGCCCTGAAGCCACCGGCTACGGCTGCGTGTACTTCGCCGAAGAAATGCTCAAGCGTGAAGACAAGCGCATCGACTGCCGCCGCGTAGCCATCTCCGGCTCCGGCAACGTCGCCCAGTACGCCGCGCGCAAGGTCATGGACCTGGGCGGCAAGGTGATCTCGCTGTCCGACTCCGAAGGCACCCTGTTCGCTGAAGCCGGCCTGACCGACGCCCAGTGGGACGCGCTGATGGAACTGAAGAACGTCAAGCGTGGCCGCCTGAGCGAGCTGGCCAGCCAGTACGGCCTGGAGTTCCGCGTGGGCCAGCGCCCATGGAGCCTGCCGTGCGATATCGCCCTGCCATGCGCGACCCAGAACGAGCTGGACCTGGAAGACGCCCGTGCCCTGCTGGCCAACGGCTGCATCTGCGTGGCCGAAGGCGCCAACATGCCGACCACCCTGGAAGCGGTCGACCTGTTCATCGAAGCCGGCATCCTCTTCGCCCCGGGCAAGGCCTCCAACGCCGGCGGCGTTGCGGTCAGCGGCCTGGAAATGTCGCAGAACGCCATGCGCCTGCTGTGGACTGCCGGTGAAGTGGACAACAAGCTGCACAACATCATGCAGTCGATCCACCACGCCTGCGTTCACTACGGTGAAGAGAACGGCCGCATCAACTACGTCAAGGGCGCCAACATCGCCGGCTTCGTGAAAGTCGCCGACGCCATGCTGGCCCAGGGCGTGGTTTAAGAGCCGGGCTCCGGTTCGATGGCGATGACCTCGATCATCTGATCGCCCGCCGGTCGTCGCCACACCACCTCGTCACCGGGTGCCGCTCCCAGCAGCGCCCGGCCCAGCGGGGAACCCCAGTTGATCAGGCCGGCCGCAATGTCGGCCTGGTCTTCCCCCACCAGTTGCACGCGTTGTTCGCGGTCCTGCGCATCGACGTAGGTCACCCGGCTGCCGATCTGCACTCTTTCCGTTGATGTCGCCGCAGGTACGACCTGGGCGCTCTGTTGCCGTGCGCTGAAGTAGCGCAGGTCCCGTTCGGTGTCGGCCAGGCGCTGCTTGTCGCCTCGCTCGCCCTGGGCGAGGAGGTCGCTGCGCAGTCGATTGAGTTGTGCCACGCGTGCTTGCAGCAGGGCCAGGCCGTGGGCGGTGACATAGTTGGGTTGATCGCTGATGCTGCGTTCGACCGGTTGGCTGGCCTGGTTGGCGGCCTGGTCTTCGTTGACGAATGCTCGGCTCATGAAGGTCTCCTTTGCCAGAAGACCATGCTGACAGCCTCGCGGTTGCAGTGGATATCCGGTTGCGACCTGTTCAGCGTCGATACGCCTTGGCGGCGTCACGGTCCTTTTCCTGTTGCCAGCGTTCTTCGCGCTCGTCCCAGTGGCGGTCGTAGTAGTTCTGCTGGTCCTGGTTCTGGCGCATCGCCTGGCATTGGCGGAAGCCATCGTCCCAGCCAGTTTCGTACAGGCGCTCGTGGAGGTAGCGCGGCACGTTCTTGCGAAATTCCCCGGCCATTACTCCGGCAGCCTGCTGGCCGCTGCCGCAACCATCCGAGAAGCCATCGGCGTAGGCTGGCGGATAACCCTGGTCGAGCAACTGCTGGTGGGTCGACTGGCAACCGGCCAACAGCAACACCACAACAATCCAATACCGCCGCATCGCAACACTCTCCGCATGATGGGGAAAGTCTAGGTGGGGGATTGTCAGTGTGCTGTCAAAAGGCCGTGAAACTCTCGCTGACAGGAAGGGCCTCATCGCTGGCAAGCC
>DQAA01000207.1 GCA_003523465.1 Pseudomonas sp. | reverse complement strand
AGGCGCAGGGAGTCGCCGCCGGCCTTGCACAGGGCGGCCAGGCGTTCGCTTTGCTGCTGATCGGGAACGGTTGCGGGGCTATTCATAGGGGCGGCAGTCTAGTCAGGCCCACCCGGCCCCGCAAGACCAATATCAAAAAGTTTTGATATTGCGCGATGGGCGGAGCGGAAACTGCCGACGGCGCCGGCATTTTTGGCTGTTTCGTCGGTCAAACTGCGGAATCACCCCCCAATCACAGGAAAATCGTTCCAGTTCGACCATCCGTGATTGCCCCCGAGCAATCGCTGGGCGAAAATGGCCGCCTTTTTTTCCGTCAGTTCCTTTTCCAGTTTCCAGGAGACAAGCGATGCCGAGCCGTCGTGAGCGTGCCAACGCCATTCGTGCACTGAGCATGGATGCCGTGCAAAAAGCCAACAGCGGCCATCCCGGTGCCCCGATGGGCATGGCGGATATCGCCGAAGTGCTGTGGGGTGACTTCCTCAAGCACAACCCGGCCAACCCGAGCTTCGCCGACCGCGACCGTTTCGTCCTGTCCAACGGTCACGGCTCGATGCTGATCTACTCGCTGCTGCACCTGACCGGCTACGACCTGTCGATCGACGATCTGAAAGGCTTCCGCCAACTGCACAGCCGCACCCCGGGCCACCCGGAATTCGGCTACACCCCAGGCGTCGAGACCACCACCGGCCCGCTGGGCCAGGGCCTGGCCAACGCCGTCGGCTTCGCCCTCGCGGAAAAAGTGCTGGGCGCCCAGTTCAACCGTGAAGGCCACAACATCGTCGACCACAACACCTACGTGTTCCTGGGCGACGGCTGCATGATGGAANNTGGAAGGCATCTCCCACGAAGTCGCTTCCCTGGCCGGTACCCTGGGCCTGGGCAAGCTGGTCGCCTTCTACGACGACAACGGCATCTCCATCGACGGCGAAGTCGAAGGCTGGTTCACCGACGACACGCCGAAGCGTTTCGAAGCCTACAACTGGCAGGTGATCCGCAATGTCAACGGCCACGACGCCGATGAAATCAAGACCGCCATCGAGACCGCGCGCAAGAGCGAGCAGCCGACCCTGATCTGCTGCAAGACCATCATCGGTTTCGGCTCGCCGAACAAGCAGGGCAAGGAAGACTGCCACGGCGCGCCGCTGGGCAACGACGAAATCGCCCTGGCACGCAAGGAACTGAACTGGAACCACGGTCCGTTCGAAGTCCCTGCCGACATCTACGCCGAGTGGAACGCCCGCGAAGCCGGTGCCAAGGCCGAAGCCGAGTGGAACCAGCGTTTCGACGCCTACGCCGCTGCCTTCCCTGAGCTGGCCAGCGAACTCAAGCGCCGCCTGGCCGGCGACCTGCCAGCCGACTTCTCCGAGAAGGCCGCTGCCTACATCGCCGAAGTCGCGGCCAAGGGCGAAACCATCGCCAGCCGTAAAGCCAGCCAGAACACCCTGAACGCCTTCGGCCCGCTGCTGCCGGAGTTCCTCGGTGGTTCCGCCGACCTGGCCGGCTCCAACCTGACCCTGTGGAAAGGCTGCAAGGGCGTCAGCGCCGAAGACGCCAGCGGCAACTACATGTTCTACGGCGTGCGCGAGTTCGGCATGACCGCGATCATGAACGGCGTTGCCCTGCACGGCGGCCTGGTGCCTTACGGCGCGACCTTCCTGATGTTCATGGAATACGCCCGCAACGCGGTCCGCATGTCCGCCCTGATGAAACAGCGCGTGATCCACGTCTACACCCACGACTCCATCGGTCTGGGCGAAGACGGCCCGACCCACCAGCCGATCGAGCAACTGACCAGCCTGCGCAGCACGCCGAACCTGGACACCTGGCGTCCAGCCGATGCCGTCGAGTCGGCGGTTTCCTGGAAGTCCGCCCTGGAGCGCAAGGACGGCCCTTCGGCGCTGATCTTCTCGCGCCAGAACCTGCAGCATCAGGACCGCGACGCCCAGCAGATCGCCGACATCGCCCGTGGTGGCTATGTCCTCAAGGACTGCGCCGGCGAGCCTGAGCTGATCCTGATCGCCACCGGTTCCGAAGTGGGCCTGGCCGTCCAGGCGTTCGACAAGCTGAGCGAGCAGGGCCGCAAGGTCCGCGTGGTCTCGATGCCGAGCACCAGCGTGTTCGACGCCCAGGACGCTGCCTACAAGCAGTCGGTACTGCCGGTGCAGGTCGGTGCGCGTATCGCCATCGAAGCTGCCCATGCCGACTTCTGGTACAAGTACGTCGGCCTGGAAGGTCGCGTCATCGGCATGACCACCTACGGCGAGTCGGCTCCGGCCGGCCAACTGTTCGAAGAGTTCGGTTTCACCCTGGAAAACATCCTGGGCACCGCCGAAGAACTGCTGGAAGACTGATGTAAGGATCCGCGGGCGGTGTCGCCCCTGATCGCAGACAAGCCCGCTGCCTACCTGTAGGAGCGGGCTTGCCCGCGATTGCCACACCACAAATCCCGCGGGTCGCCGACAACGATCCGTTCCGTGAGCCCCCAATGCCCCAACTGCGTCCCTACAAAGTTGCACTCAATGGTTATGGCCGTATCGGCCGTTGCGTCTTGCGCGCACTTGTCGAGCGAGGGGCGAAGGCGGGCTTCGAGATCGTTGCGCTGAACGATCTGGCCGACCAGGCCAGTCTCGAATACCTCACTCGCTTCGACTCCACCCACGGGCGTTTCCCCGGCGAGGTGAAGGTCGATGGCGACTGCCTGCATATCAATGGCGACTGCGTGAAGGTCCTGCGCAGCGCCACTCCCGAGGGCATCGACTGGGCGGCGCTGGACGTCGACCTGGTGCTGGAATGCTCCGGGGCCTACAACACCCGCGCCGATGGCCAGCGTTTTCTCGACGCCGGCGCGCCGCGGGTACTGTTCTCGCAACCCATGGCCAGCGAGGCCGATGTCGACGCCACGGTGGTCTACGGCATCAACCAGGACTGCCTGACCGGTGCCGAGACCCTCGTCTCCAACGCCTCCTGCACCACCAACTGCCTGGCCCCGGTGGCCCAGGTGCTGCACCGCGAACTGGGCATCGAACAGGGCCTGATGACCACCATCCACGCCTACACNNACGCCTCCTGCACCACCAACTGCGGCGTGCCGCTGTTGCGCGTGCTGGACCAGGCGTTCGGCATCGAATACGTGTCGATCACCACCATCCACTCGGCGATGAACGACCAGCCGGTGATCGACGCCTATCACCACGAAGACCTGCGCCGCACGCGCTCGGCCTTCCAGTCGGTGATCCCGGTGTCCACCGGTCTTGCCCGCGGCATCGAGCGCCTGCTTCCGGAACTTGTCGGGCGAATCCAGGCCAAAGCCGTGCGGGTGCCGACGGTGAACGTGTCGTGCCTGGACATCACCCTGCAGACCACCCGCGACACCACGGCCGCCGAGGTCAACCAGGTGCTGCGGGACGCCGCCCTGAGCGGGCCGCTGCAAGGGCTGCTGGCCTACACCGAGCTGCCTCACGCCAGTTGCGATTTCAACCATGACCCGCATTCGGCCATCGTCGATGCCAGTCAGACCCGTGTTTCCGGCCCCCGTCTGGTGAACCTGCTGGCCTGGTTCGACAACGAATGGGGGTTCGCCAACCGCATGCTCGACGTCGCCGATCACTTTCTGCGCGTCGTCGACAACCGCCAACGCACCACCAGCAAACAGCCCTGAAGGACTGCATTCATGACCGTTTTGAAGATGACCGACCTCGACCTGCAAGGTAAGCGCGTACTGATCCGCGAAGACCTCAACGTCCCCGTGAAGGACGGTGTGGTTGCCAGCGACGCGCGGATCCTCGCTTCGCTGCCGACCATCAAGCTGGCCCTGGAGAAGGGTGCGGCGGTGATGGTCTGCTCGCACCTGGGTCGTCCGACCGAGGGTGAGTTCTCCGCCGAGAACAGCCTGAAGCCGGTCGCCGACTACCTGAGCAAGGCCCTGGGCCGTGAAGTGCCGCTGGTCGCCGATTACCTGGATGGCGTCGAGCTGAAAGCCGGCGACATCGTGCTGTTCGAGAACGTGCGCTTCAACAAGGGCGAGAAGAAGAACGCCGACGAGCTGGCGCAGAAGTACGCCGCGCTGTGCGACGTGTTCGTCATGGACGCCTTCGGTACTGCCCACCGCGCCGAGGGCTCGACCCACGGCGTGGCGAAATTCGCCAAGGTCGCTGCTGCCGGCCCGCTGCTGGCTGCCGAGCTGGACGCCCTGGGCAAGGCCCTGAAAGCCCCGGCCAAGCCGATGGCTGCCATCGTTGCCGGCTCCAAGGTTTCCACCAAGCTGGACGTGCTGAACAGCCTGAGCCAGATCTGCGACCTGCTGATCGTCGGTGGCGGCATCGCCAACACCTTCCTCGCCGCTGCCGGTCACAAGGTCGGCAAGTCCCTCTACGAAGCCGACCTGGTCGAGACCGCCAAGGCCATCGCCGCCAAGGTCAACGTGCCGCTGCCGGTTGACGTGGTAGTCGCCAAGGCCTTCGCCGAAGACGCCGAGGCCACCGTCAAGTCCGTGGCCGACGTGGCCGACGACGACATGATCCTGGACATCGGCCCGCAGACCGCTGCCCAGTTCGCCGAACTGCTGAAATCGTCGAAAACCGTGCTGTGGAACGGCCCGGTCGGCGTGTTCGAGTTCGACCAGTTCGGCAACGGCACCAAGACCCTGGCCAAGGCCATCGCCGAGAGCGACGCCTTCTCCATCGCCGGTGGTGGCGACACCCTGGCGGCCATCGACAAATATGGCGTGGCAGCCGATATCTCCTACATTTCTACCGGTGGCGGCGCGTTCCTCGAATTCGTCGAGGGCAAGGTCCTGCCGGCGGTCGAAGTGCTGGAACAGCGGGCCAAGGCCTGATTCGGCCGGCACCAGGCAAAGGGAGCGAACCGATGATCAAGCGACTGACCCTGATGGTCATGACCGCCGCGCTGGGCGCCTGTTCCAGTGCGCCGGAGTCCGCTCCCGACCAGCCTGCCGCCGAGAAGGGCGGCTGCTACCAGTCCGAATGGCAGGCCGAGACCGTGCCGGTGATCAACAAGCGCATCGGTCCGGACGGCCTGGAAAAATACGACGAAGAACATCAGCGCCGGGCCAAGGGTTGCCCTTGATCGGCTGGCGACAACCTGTCGCCTGCTTTGTGGTCTGCTGGAGAAATGGAATGAAAGGCGTTCTGGCCGTGACGGTCATGGCGGTACTCGCGGGATGCGCAAGCTTCAAGTCCGAGCCACCGGTGGCCGACACATGGACCACCTGGACCTGCGACAGCAAGGCACAGGTGCTCTGGCGCACGGTTGGCAACGACATGGATGTCCGCCTTGGTGGCGGCGACCAGGTCTACCGGCTCAAGCCTGAGCCGGCGGGTTCCGGGGCGCTGTACAGCGATGGCGTGCTGGCCTTTCATACCCAGGGCGATGAGGGCCTGGTGTATTGGGTAGCGACCAACGATTTGATAGGGCGGGGCTGCAAGGCACCGTGACTGGCCGGGCCGGCCCTGCAGGGCGGCCCACACAACTTGAACAGCAACCGCCGCTTCGGCAGGCTTGCACGAAATAACGACGCTTGTCGGGAGAGAGATACACAATGGCACTCATTAGCATGCGCCAGATGCTGGACCACGCCGCCGAATTCGGTTACGGCGTTCCGGCTTTCAACGTCAACAACCTTGAGCAGATGCGCGCCATCATGGAAGCGGCCGACAAGACCGACTCCCCGGTGATCGTCCAGGCTTCGGCCGGTGCCCGCAAATACGCCGGTGCGCCGTTCCTGCGCCACCTGATCCTGGCCGCCATCGAAGAATTCCCGCACATCCCGGTGTGCATGCACCAGGACCACGGCACCAGCCCTGACGTCTGCCAGCGCTCGATCCAGCTGGGCTTCAGCTCGGTAATGATGGACGGCTCGCTGCGTGAAGACGGCAAGACCCCGTCCGACTACGACTACAACGTCCGCGTAACCCAGCAGACCGTGGCATTCGCCCACGCCTGCGGCGTTTCCGTGGAAGGCGAACTGGGTTGCCTGGGCAGCCTGGAAACCGGCCAGGCCGGTGAAGAAGACGGCGTTGGCGCCGAAGGTATCCTGGACCACAGCCAGATGCTGACCGATCCTGAAGAAGCGGCCGACTTCGTCAAGAAGACCCAGGTCGACGCCCTGGCCATCGCCATCGGCACCAGCCACGGCGCCTACAAGTTCACCAAGCCGCCTACCGGCGACATCCTGGCGATCGACCGCATCAAGGCGATCCACCAGCGCATTCCGAACACCCACCTGGTGATGCACGGTTCGTCCTCGGTTCCACAGGACTGGCTGGCGATCATCAACGAGTTCGGCGGCGACATCAAAGAAACCTACGGCGTGCCGGTCGAGGAAATCGTCGAAGGCATCAAGCACGGCGTGCGCAAGGTCAACATCGACACCGACCTGCGCCTGGCGTCCACCGGTGCGATCCGTCGCTTCCTGGAGCAGAACAAGTCCGAGTTCGACCCGCGCAAATACTTCGCCAAGACCGTCGAAGCCATGCGTGACATCTGCATCGCCCGTTACGAAGCCTTCGGCACCGCCGGTAACGCCTCGAAGATCAAACCGGTCTCCCTGGACGAGATGTACCTGCGCTACGCCAAGGGCGAGCTGGCCGCCAAGGTCAACTAAGTTCTCTAGCTTCATCGAAAAGGGACCGTTCGCGGTCCCTTTTTGCTTTTTTGAGGTTCAAGTTTCAAGCCGCAAGCCTTAAGAAAAAAGCAAATCTGCTTGAACTTGCAGCTTGAGGCTTGAAGCTCAAAAAAGACCGTTAGTCGGCGAACAATCTGTTGGCCTAGTGCCAGCTTTAGATTTGTAACACTCGGGTCTAGAGTGAAAGCCGGCAGAATTTCAATCGAAGACTGACGCTGGTTGCCACAAGAGAAGCAGCATGGAATGCGCTCAAACCCCCGTACAAGAGGGCGGCTCAACACTATTGGTGGTTGATGACTACCCGGAAAACCTGACCAGCATGCGTGCCCTGCTGGCGCGTCAGGATTGGCAGGTGTTGACTGCAAGCTCGGGGATCGAAGCCCTGAGTACCCTGCTCGAACATGAAGTCGACCTGGTGCTGCTGGATGTGCAGATGCCGGGCATGGACGGCTTCGAAGTCGCCCGCCTGATGCGTGGCAGCCAGCGCACACGACTGACCCCGATCATCTTCCTCACCGCCAACGAACAGAGCCAGGCCGCCGTGCTCAAGGGCTACGCCAGTGGCGCCGTGGATTACCTGTTCAAACCCTTCGACCCGCAGATTCTCAAGCCCAAGGTGCAGGCCCTGCTCGACCAGCAGCGCAACCGCCGCGCCTTGCAGCGCCTGACCCGCGACCTGGAAGCGGCGCGGGCTTTCAATGCCTCGGTGCTGGAAAACGCCGCCGAAGGCATTCTCGTGGTGGCCGAGAACGGCACCATCCGCTTCGCCAATCCGGCGATTTCCCGCTTGCTGATGGCCTCCGTGGACCTGCTGCAGGGCGCCTGCCTGCTGGATTTCGTGCTCTCGCCCACGGCGAACCAGTGGCGCGAATCGGCCTTCTACCAGGCCTACCTGGAACGGGACATCTATCGCCTGCATGACGCCGTGCTGCGCACCAGCAACGGCCAGGCGCTGTCGGTGGCGTTGTCTTGCGCGGCGTTGCCGGGTGAGCAACGGGCCATGGTGGTCACCGTGCTGGATATGTCGGTGGTGCGCAGCCTGCACCAGCAACTGGAGCAGCAGGCGGTCACCGATCCGCTCACCGGCCTGCTCAATCGTCGCGGCTTCTACCAGGCGGCGGAAAGCGCGCTGGTGCGCGGCGAGCATTCGGACAAGCATCACGCGCTGATGTACCTCGACCTCGATGGTTTCAAGCGGGTCAACGACTCCCTCGGCCATGAAACCGGCGACCAGGTGCTGCACTGGGTCGCCGAGCAGCTCAAGGATTGCCTGGGCGGCCACGGCATTCTCGCGCGCATGGGCGGCGACGAATTCACTGCGCTGCTCGACGACCTCGACTACCCGGAACAGGCGGCGCGCTTTGCCGAGAAGTGCATCGAGCGCATGTCGATCCGCCAGCATATCGACGGGCTGGAGGTGATTCTCGGGGTCAGCATCGGTATCGCCATCTATCCCGACTGCGGCGCCAACCTGGAAAACCTCCTGCGCGCCGCCGATACCGCGATGTACGCGGCGAAACAGGCCGGTCGCCAGCAGTACCGTTATTACGACCAGGATCTCAACGGTCGTGCCCGTTCACGGCTGATGCTCGAAGACAGCGTGCGCGCGGCGGTGGATAACCAGGATTTCACCCTGGTGTTCCAGCCCCAGGTGGCGTTTGCCGATGGCCGCCTGCGCGGTTTCGAGGCACTGCTGCGTTGGCGCCACCCGAGTGTTGGCGATGTGCCACCGGGGTTGTTCCTGCCGCTGCTGGAAGAGGCGCGGCTGATCAACCGCCTGGCCAGCTGGATCTATCGCCAGGGCGCTGAACAGCGGCGTCGCTGGTGCGGGCACTTTCCTGATGAACTGACCCTCGGCATCAGCCTCAGCAAGGTGCAGTTCGCCATGCCCAACCTGGTCGAGGAACTGGGCCAGGTCATCGCCGCTGCCGGTCTGTCCCCCAGTCAGCTGGAAGTGGAAATCGCGGAAACTTCCCTGATCGACAACATCGACGCCGCCCAGCGCCAGTTGCACAAGTTGCGCGAGCTGGGCGTGCGCGTGGCGCTGGACGATTTCGGTGCTGGCGACTGCTCGCTGCGCCTGTTGCGCGACCTGCCCATCGACACCCTCAAGCTCGACCGTCACCTGGTGGCGTTGCTACCGGAATCCGAAGCCAATATGGCCCTGGTGCGCTGCGTGATCGAGCTTTGCCAGCAGTACAACATCAGCGTGATCGCGGAGGGCGTGGAAACCCAGGCCCAGGCCCATTGGCTGCGCGAGCATGGTTGCCAGTACGTGCAGGGCTTCCTGGTGGCGCGACCCATCACCGCGGACGAGGCGGGGCGTTTCCCGGGCTTTTTTGACTGGCAGGCGTTGTAGTTGGGTACACTGCCGCCTTCGTTTTTTCGTCCGTCGCAGCCATGACCGTCCTCAAGTACCTGCAAGCCTATTCGCCCGCCCTGCAAGATCAGGTGCGCCAGTTGATCGCCCGTGATCAACTGGGCGACTACCTGCAGAAGCGTTATCCGGGCCGGCATGAGGTGCAGAGCGACAAGGCGCTGTACGGCTACGCCCAGGCGCTCAAGCAGGAGCACCTGCGCAATGCGCCGAACCTGGACAAGGTGCTGTTCGACAACCGTCTCGACCTCACCCACCGTGCCCTCGGCCTGCACACTGCGGTGTCGCGGGTGCAGGGCGGCAAGCTCAAGGCGAAGAAGGAAATCCGCATCGCCTCGCTGTTTCGCGACGCGGCGCCTGAGTTCCTGCGGATGATCGTGGTGCACGAGCTGGCGCACCTGAAGGAGGCCGACCACAACAAGGCGTTCTACCAGCTCTGCGAATACATGCAGCCCGGCTACCATCAACTGGAGTTCGACCTGCGTGTCTACCTGACCTGGCGCGACCTGCCGGGCAATCAGTGAGTCAAGGAAACGATTGCATGGAAGTGAGCAAGACCAAGAGCAGTTTCTATCGCCGGCTGTACGTCGCCTGGTTGATCGATAGCCAGACCGCTGCCAGCGTCCCGGCCCTGATGGCCGCCACCGGCATGCCCCGGCGCACCGCCCAGGACACCATCGCCGCGCTGGAGGACCTGGACATCGTCTGTGAGTTCGAGCAGCAGGCGGGGGCCCGCAATCATGCGGGGCATTACCGGATCCGGGATTGGGGAGCGATCGACAAGGGCTGGATCATCCAGAACCTGCGGCTGATTCGGGACGTTCTCGGTTATCCCTGATGGCCCTATCGCCGGCAACGCCGGCTCCCACAAGGATCAGCGGTGTACGCAATACCTGTGGGAGCCGGCGTTGCCGGCGATGAGGCCCTTACTGACTCCGCAAATCCTCGAAGAACGCCTTCTTCCCATCCACCTGCACCGAAGCCCGTGGCACCACCGCCTGCTCCCCGCCCGGCACTTCCACATGCCAGTAGCAGTAGCGCACCGCCCGGGTAATCGCCACATAGGCCAGCCGCAGAATCTCTTCCTTCTGCGCCGTATCGAATGCCTCCGGGTCACCAGCCTTGCCCAGCCCGGCCAGGCGATAGGCCTGGTTCTTGTACGGCGACCGGGTCACGTACTGACAATCCCCCAGCATGAACACCGCATCCGCCTGCAGGCCCTTGGCACTGTGATAGGTGAGCTGCTTCAGCCGGCGCTGCCCATTGGGCAAGCTCGAATCCACATTAACTACCGATTGTATATGCTGTGAAATCAATGATTTATCGACACTTTTTCGAAACAGGATCATGACCGAGTTACCCCGGTTGTAGTGCTCGATCACCTGCTGCGCCAGGGCCGCCTCGTCACGCTCGCGCACTTGCACCGGCCAGCGCTCCTCCGCTGCCGGCCCTACCGCCTTGGCCTTCTTGCCGGTAATCGACGGCGCCGACCGGACGATATGCTCCGCCGCATCGATGATGTGCTGGTGGCTGCGGTAGTTGTCGGTGAGCATGACCCGGGTGGTCGACGGTGCGACGAAGGCCTTGGCGAACTCCATGAAGTACTTCGGCGAGCTGCCCCGCCAGCCATAGATTGACTGCCAGTCATCGCCCACGCAGAGCAGCGAGGAATGCTGCGCCGTGCGTCCGGTGTGCATCTGCGGCCCGCGCCGGCGGATCTCCCGAAGGCTGGCGCGGATCCACGAGACGATCTGCGGCGAGACATCCTGAAACTCGTCGATCATCAGGTGCGCCAGCGGCCGCAGCAGCGGATCAGGGAGCAGGCGCAGGTTCTCCGGGTTGTTCTCGCCAAACAGGGCGAACATGCGGTTGTAGGTCATCACCGGCGGCGACTGGTCCAGCAGGTGCTCCTCGAAGGCCTTCCAGTACAGGCTCAGGGCCTCGAAGAACAACGCATCGGTATCGCCCTGGGGGAAGCTCATGCCCTTCACCGCGACGCTGACATCCAGCCCGAGGTTTTCGATAAAGCCCGCAGCCCCGACAAAGGCATCCAGCAACGGCACCGCAGCCAGTTCACCCTTGACCTTGTAGTCGAAGCCGGGCCCGGCCACCGCGTCGCCTGCCAGGGAAGCGACGAGACGCCTTGCCTCCGCATAGTTTCCCAACCAAATCACTGGCTTATCGCAGAAAGCTTGAAACAGGGTGCGCTTGATCACCCACTCCGCCCACACCGGCAGCTTGGCCCCGGGGCGCTTGTAGTTCTGGTTCTCGCCCGGGTCGAAACCGAGCACCACCCAGGCATCCAGCTCGGCGATATGGCCGTGGAAATGGAATTGGCTGCCGTTGATCTCGACGGTCTCGCGGCTCGGCTCGATGCCCTTGATCGGCCAGACGCCGGCCCTGAACCAGAGATCCTCGATGGTGTCGCAAAGCTCCTCGTCGCGGCTGGCGGAGAGCTGGGTCACGGCCACGCGCTTTTGCACGTCGGGATGGTCCTTCTCCAGCGTCTTGAGCTGGACCGCCTCGCGGCGCAGGCCGGCGATCAGCTCGGCAAAGCGCGGACTGGCCCGCAGCAGATCGCGGTAGCAGAGGTTGAGCTGCTGGCGCTGGGCGTCGTTGATGCGCAGGTCGAAGGGATTGCTCTCGGCATCGGCTTCCGCGCCGGCGGGCAGTTCGCTGCCCAGGGTCTCGAAGGCGCGGACCTGGCTGAAGCCCGGCAGGCTGCGCACCAAGGGNNAGCTCCCTCGCCTGCACCGGACTCAAGGGCACCTGCCACTGGCTGAATACCTGCAGCAGGCGGGCGATGAAGTCCTTGCGCGACTCGCGGGTGAAGGTCACCACGGTCATGGCGTCCAGCTCGTAGCCCAGGTAATGGCGCAGCAACAGGATACGCAACACCAGCGAGGTCGACTTGCCCGCCCCTGCACCGGCGATCACGCAGGTGGACGGGGTCTCGCTGAAGATCATCTTCCACTGCGCCGCANNCGCTGTGCGTGGGCCGGCAGGCGCTGAGCGACATCGGCCTTGAAGCGCTTTTTCAGCTCTGCGGTGAGCGGCAGGCGCCAGTCGTCGAACAGGGCGTCGTCCACTCCGGGCACGCCGTGCTCCTCGGCACGGGTATCGCGGATCACCAGGACCTGGCGCCCGGCCTCGAAGCCCACGCTATGGCCTTCGTCATACCCCTCGC
>DQAA01000144.1 GCA_003523465.1 Pseudomonas sp. | reverse complement strand
AGGTTGTTGAAGTCATGGGCGATGCCACCGGTGAGCTGGCCAACGGCCTCCATCTTCTGCGCCTGGCGCAACGCTGCCTGGGCCGCTTCGTTCTCCGAGATGGCTTCACCGACCCGGGCCTCCAGCGTGCGGTTGAGGTCCAGCAGCGCCTGCTCGGCGGCCTTCTTGGCGGTGACATCGATGGACGACCCGATCAGGCCGATCACCGCCCCGCTGTCGTCCAGCAGCGGCGCCTTCACCGACAGCCAGGTGGTTGCGGTACCGTCGGCCAGGTCTACCCGCTCCTCGATCTGCTCGACCTTGCCGCCGTGCATGATGCGCTGGTCCGTCGCCATCACCTGACGCGCCTGGGCCTTGTCTTCGAGAAACTCCAGGTCGGTCTTGCCGATATAGAAGGCCGGCGGCTTGCCGATCAGCTCCGTGGTGCCGTGGTTGGCGACCAGCATCCGGCCGTCGAGGTCCTTGGCATAGACCACGCCGGGCACCGCAGCGGCGAAGGTGCGCAACAGGGTCGAGATGCGGTCCCGCTCGGCCTCGGCGGCCCGGCGCGACTCGATGTCGATCAGCACCCCCGGGAAGCGCACCGCCTGCCCGTCGGCATTCAGCTCGCAGTGCCCGCTGGCTTCGATCCAGCGGTAGCAGCCGTCCTCCTGGCGCACCCGGTACTCGCAGCGAAAGACACCGCCCTGCTGCATGGTGNNGAAGGCTTCTTCGATGGGGATCCCCGCCCGGCAGCGGTCCGCCGGCAGGCCAAAGGCCCGGGAGAAGCGCTGGTCGGCGGTGACGCTGTTGTTCGGGATATCCCAGACCCAGGTACCGGTGATCGCCCCGGAATCGAGCGCCAGTTGCAAGCGTTCGAGGGCGTCACCGGCGGACTCGGTGAATTCTGGGTGCATGGCGGGCCTCACAGCGACGGGCGGAACGATGGGCGGAAACGATATCCGATAGCGCGGATGCTGGGAAAGACCGCCCAGCCCCCCGATAAATTCCCCCCGGACCGAAAAATCGCGCCCGTCGCGCCAGAATCACCAGTTGTACGTCACCGACCCATACACCGTGCGCTGCTGCCCATACTGGCAACCCACCGCGCCAAAGCACCCGGCCACGTACTTTTCGTCGAGCAGGTTGTTGGCATTGAGCGATACCTCCATCCCGTCCAGCGACGCATCCAGCTTGCCCAGTTCGTAGGCGACCAGGGCATCGACCACCGCGTAGCTATCGACCTTGAAGCTGTTCGCCGTGTCGCCGAAGGTGCTGCCGACATACCGCGCCCCCGCGCCGAGGCGCAGCCCTTGCAGCGGGCCGCCCTGGAAGATGTAGTCCGCCCAGACCGAGGCCATATGCTCCGGAATGCGGAACGGCGTTTTGCCCTTGTTGCCCGTCTCCGAGTGAGTGACCTCGACATCGTTCCAGGTGTAGCTGCCGATCAGGTTGAAGCCCTTGGTGACCTCGGTCTTGGCCTCGAACTCGACGCCTTGCGAACGCACCTCGCCTTCCTGGCGGGAGACACCGGCGACGTTTTCCGTGGCATTGCGCTTGGTCAGGTCGAACACGGCGACGGTATAGAGGCTGTTGCTCCCCGGCGGTTCGTACTTCAGCCCGACTTCATACTGCTTGCCGGTTTCCGGGGAAAGCTGGGTGTCGTTGGCGGTCATGCCCATGACCGGGAGGAAGGATTCGCTGTAGCTGGCATAGGGCGCCAGTCCATTGTCGAAGAGGTAGACGATGCCGGCGCGGCCGCTGAACTTCTCGTCCTTCTGCGTCTGCGGAGCACGGTCGTCCTTCTGGTTGCTGGCCCAGTCGTAACGACCGCCGAGCAGCAGCACCCAGTTGTCGATCTTCAACTGGTCCTGGAGGTACAGGCCGGTCTGCGACAGCTTCTGCTCCCAACTGGCGTTGGCGAACGGACTCATGGTCAGCGGCTGGCCATTGACCGGATTGAACACATCGAAGGTCTCGAGGATGAAGTCGAGCGCCTGGTTCTGGTCGAACTTGCCATTGTTGTAGTCGACGCCGGTGAGCAGGGTGTGCTCCAGCGGCCCGGTGGCGAAGTTGGCCTGGACCTGGTTGTCCATGGTGAACAGGCGGCCGTCGCCTTTGCGCTGGTCGTTGTAGCGCGAATAATCGCTGCCGACCGCACCGAACAGGGCGATCTCCGAGCTGGACTGGCGATAGTCGCTGTAGCGCACGTTCTGCCGCAGGGTCCAGACCTCATCGAGGTGGCGCTCGAAGACATACCCCAACGAGGTCTTTTCGTTGGTCATGAAGTCGTAGCCGCTGTCGCCGACGTAGGTATCGCGATCGAGGCGACCGCGCGGGTCGCGAAACACCGTGCCCTGCGCCGGCAGCGGGTTGGCGAAGTTGCCGGTCTGCTTCTGGTATTCACCGAGCACGGTCAGCTCGGTATCGGCGTCGGGCCGGAAGCTGATGGCCGGGGCGAAGTATTCGCGGCGGTTAGTAATGTGCTCGGCCTGGGCATCGGCTTCGCGGAACAGACCGGTCAGGCGATAGCTCCACACGCCTTCATCGTCCAGCGCATCGCCAAGGTCGAAGGCGCCCTGCCGGTAGTCGTGATTGCCCGCCTGCAGTTGCACCTGGCGCAGCGGCTCGGTGGTCGGCCGCTTGCTCACCAGGTTGATCTGACCACCTGGATCGGAGGCGCCATAGAGCACCGAACTGGCCCCGCGCAGTACTTCGATGCGTTCCAGGCCATAGGGCTCGGGGGCGTCCCAGCCGAGGTATTCGGGGAGGAAGGTGCGGGTGCCGTCACGCAGCATGCGCCCGGTGCCTTGCTGGAAGCCACGGATGGTCAACTGGTCGGTGACGAATTGCGGGCCGGCCAGCTCGGTGTTGATCCCCGGCGTGTAGCGCAGGGCCTGGGCGACGGTCTTGGGCTGCTGGGCCTGGATCTGCTCGCGGGTGACCACCGATACCGAGTACGGCGTTTCGATGATGGGCGTATCGGTCTTGCTCCCCGCCGAAGCGCGCTTGGCGACATAGCCGTCGTCCGGCGTCACCGAGCTGTAGGCCTGGCTGACGATGCTGGTGCCCGGCAGCACCAGGGCGCCATCGTCACGGGCGCCTTGCAGAGTCACGTGACGGCCGTCGATCTGGTAGGCGATGGACGTCCCCTGAAGCATCTGCCGCAGCGCCTGTTCCGGCTCCATCTGCCCGGCAACGCCACGGCTGCGCAGGCCCGACACGGTGCCCTGGCTGTAGACGATCTGCAGACCGGCCTGGTTGCCGAGGTCAGCCAGCGCCGAGGCCAGGGTCTTGGCCGGAATGTCGATCGACACCGGCTCGGCCAGCGCCGGCAGGGACGCT
>DQAA01000480.1 GCA_003523465.1 Pseudomonas sp. | reverse complement strand
CGGGATGTCGGCTGGCTCGGCGCCGAACAGCGCTGGACCGTGGGCAGCCTGGCCACCGCCGCAACCTTCGTCAGCAGCGGCCTGGGCTTTGCCTGGCTGCCGCGCCACCTGATCGAACGCGAACTGCGCGAAGGCGTGCTCAAGCCGCTGCCGCTGGATCAGGGTGGCAGTCGTCACCCGCTGTTCTACCTTTACTCCAACAAAGACAAACCCCTCGGCCCGGCCACGCAGATCCTTATCGAGCTGCTGCGCAACTTCGACACCGCGCCGCTGGACGTCCCCTTCGCCGCCCCGGCCCAAGCCTGACAGGAACCGCCCATGGCCTACTTCGAACATGAAGGTTGCTCCCTGCACTACGAAGAATATGGCCGGGGAGACCCCCTGGTACTGCTCCACGGCCTGGGCTCCAGTTGCCAGGNNGGCCGCCGATTACCGCCTGATCCTCCTCGACCTGCGCGGCCACGGGCGCTCCGACAAGCCCCGGGAGCGCTACAGCATCGCCGGTTTCAGCGCCGACCTGCTGGCCCTGCTGGAGCACCTGAACACCGGCCCGGTGCACTTCGTCGGGCTGTCCATGGGCGGCATGGTCGGCTTCCAGTTCGCCGTCGACCATCCCGAGTGGCTGCGCAGCCTGACCATCGTCAACAGCGCTCCGGCAGTGAAGGTCCGCACCCGCGATGACTACTGGCAGTGGGCCAAGCGCTGGACCCTGGCCCGGGTCCTGTCCCTGAGCACCATCGGCAAGGGCCTGGCGGCCAGATTGTTCCCCAAACCTGAACAGGGCGAGCTGCGGCGCAAGATGGCCGAACGCTGGGCCCGCAACGACAAACGCGCCTACCTCGCCAGTTTCGATGCCATCGTCAACTGGGGCGTAGAGGAACGCATCGGGCGGATCGCCTGTCCCACCCTGATCATCAGCGCCGACCGCGACTACACCCCCGTGGCCCTCAAGGAGCAGTACACCGCCCTGATCCCCGGCGCGCGACTGGCGGTGATCGCCGATTCCCGGCACGCTACGCCGCTGGATCAGCCGCAAGTCTTCAACCAGACCCTGCTGCAGTTTCTCGCTGCAGCCTCAACCACCTCTCAAGGATCATTGAGTACATGCTGAAGAAAATCCTCATGGCGGCCTGCTCGGTCGCCTTCGCCACCGGCGTCATGGCCTCGGACAAAACCCCGCACGTCGAGCTGGTCACCAGCTTCGGCAAGATCGAGATCGAACTGAACGCCGAGAAGGCGCCGCTCAGCACGAAGAACTTCCTCGAATACGTGGACAGCGGTTTCTACAACAACACCGTCTTCCACCGCGTGATCCCGGGCTTCATGGTCCAGGGCGGCGGCTTCACCGAGCAGATGAACCAGAAGGACACCAAGGACCCGATCCGCAACGAGGCCAGCAACGGCCTGCTGAACACCCGCGGCACCCTGTCCATGGCCCGCACCTCGAATCCAAATTCGGCCACCAGCCAGTTCTTCATCAACGTTGCCGACAATGACTTCCTCAACCCGGGCCGCGATGCGGGCTACGCGGTGTTCGGCAAGGTGACCAAGGGCATGGAAGTGGTCGACCAGATCGTCAATTCGCCAACCACCGTCAAGAAGGGCATGCGTGACGTGCCCGTCGATCCGGTATTCATCAAATCGGCCAAGCGCATCGATTGATCGCAGTGTCACAGGGACGTGACCCGCGGGCGAAGCGCCCGGCCTGACTGCAGGAGTGCTACATGCTGTTCCGTCGTTTCGAGCAATTGATCGACATCTTCCGCGAGGCGCCCACCGCGGCGCCTCCGTCCCGGGTCCTGCCCTTCTACCTCTATTACCTGCGCCAGGTCTGGCCGGCCTTCGTCGCCCTGATGGTACTGGGCCTGATCGTCGCCCTGATCGAAGTGGCGCTGTTCAGCTACCTGAGCCGTATCATCGACCTGGCCCAGGGCACGCCGAACATCAACCTGTTCAGCGAACACGCCGGCGAACTGACCTGGATGCTGGTGGTGGCGCTGATCCTGCGGCCGGTGTTCGTCGGCCTGCACGACCTGATGGTGCACCAGGCCATCAGCCCCGGCATGACCAGCATGATCCGCTGGCAAAACCACGCCTACGTGCTCAAGCAAAGCCTCAATTTCTTCCAGAGCGACTTCGCCGGGCGCATCGCCCAGCGCATCATGCAGACCGGCAACTCCCTGCGTGATTCGCTGGTGCAGGCGATGGACGCGCTGTGGCACGTGAGCATCTACGCCATCAGCTCCCTGGTGCTGTTCGCCGAGGCCGACTGGCGTCTGATGATCCCCCTGCTGACCTGGATCGCCTGCTATGTCCTGGCGCTGCGCTACTTCGTGCCACGGGTGAAGGAGCGCTCGGTGGTGTCCTCCGAGGCCCGCTCCAAGCTGATGGGGCGCATCGTCGACGGCTACACCAACATCGCCACCCTCAAGCTGTTCGCCCACACCGACTTCGAGCAGCAGTACGCCCGCGAAGCGATCCGCGAGCAGACCGAAAAGACCCAGCTGGCCAGCCGGGTCATCACCAGCATGGACGTGGTCATCACCAGCCTCAACGGCCTGCTGATCGTCAGCACCACGGGCCTGGCCCTGTGGCTGTGGACCCAGTCGCTGATCACCACCGGTGCCATCGCCCTGGCCACCGGCCTGGTAATCCGCATCGTCAACATGAGCGGCTGGATCATGTGGGTGGTCAACGGCATCTTCGAGAACATCGGCACCGTGCAGGACGGCCTGGAAAGCATCGCCCAGCCGGTCAGCGTCACCGACAAGCCGAACGCTCCGGAGCTGAAGGTCGACCGCGGCGCGGTGCGTTTCGAGAACGTGGACTTCCACTACGGCAAGAGCGGCAGCCGGATCATCAGCAACCTCGACCTAGATATCCGCCCTGGCGAAAAGATCGGCCTGATCGGCCCGTCCGGCGCCGGCAAATCGACACTGGTCAACCTGCTGCTGCGCCTCTACGACCTGGAAGGCGGGCGCATCCTCATCGATGGCCAGGATATCGCCGCGGTCACCCAGCAGAGCCTGCGGGCGCAGATCGGCATGATTACCCAGGACACCTCGCTGCTGCACCGTTCGATCCGCGACAACCTGCGTTACGGCAAGCCCGATGCCACTGACGAGGAACTGTGGAACGCCGTGTGCGGCGCCCGGGCCGAGGAATTCATCCCGCTGCTCAGCGATGCCCAGGGCCGCACCGGCTTCGACGCCCATGTCGGCGAGCGCGGGGTCAAGCTCTCCGGCGGCCAGCGCCAGCGCATCGCGATTGCCCGGGTACTGCTGAAGAACGCGCCGATCCTGATCATGGACGAGGCCACTTCGGCGCTGGACTCCGAGGTCGAGGCAGCGATCCAGGAAAGCCTGGAAACCCTGATGCAGGGCAAGACGGTGATCGCCATCGCCCACCGCCTCTCGACCATCGCGCGGATGGATCGCCTGGTGGTGCTGGAGAACGGCCGGATCGCCGAGATGGGCAGCCACAGCGAGCTGCTGGCCCAGCGCGGGCTCTATGCCCGGCTGTGGCATCACCAGACCGGCGGTTTTGTCGGGGTCGACTGAAGGGTTGCTTCAGCCCTGTCGATACGGCAGGGCCGAGCGGGCATCTTCCGCATAAGCCAGCACACCGAGCCGTTCCTGGCGCAGGAAATCCTCCACTGCCGTGCGCAGGCCGGGATGCAGCAGGTAGTGCCAGGAGCGGGTAATCACCGGCTCGAAGCCACGGATCAGCTTGTGCTCGCCCTGGGCACCGGCATCGAAGCGTTGCAGGCCTTCGGCGATGGCGTAGTCCATGCCCTGGTAGAAACAGGTTTCGAAATGCAGGCGGTCGAACTCGGCCAGGCAGCCCCAGTAGCGGCCGTAGAACCTGTCGCCACCGATGAGGCTGAAGGCCATCGCCACCTCACGCCCGCCCTGGAGGGCCATGACCACGCGGATCGCCTCCGGCATGCGCTCGGCCAGCAGGCTGAAGAACTCGCGGGTCAGGTATGGCGCACGGCGGCGCACCGCATAGGTATTGGCATAGCAGGCGTAGACGAAGTCCCACTGCGCCTCGCTCAGCTCGGCGCCGCGATACCAGCGGAACTCGATGCCCTGCCCCGCCACCTGCTCGCGTTCCTTGCGCATCTGCTTGCGCTTGCGCGAGGCGAGAGCGTCAAGGAAGTCCTGGAAATCCCGATAGCCCTGGTTGCGCCAGTGGAACTGGCAGCCGAGGCGTTCCAGCCAGCCTTCACGACCGTTCAGGGCGTCATCGGCGGCGGCGTCGGTGAAATTCACATGCAGGCCGGACTGGCCCTGCTCCAGCAGCGACTCCTCGACCTCTTCCAGCNNAGCAATACCGCCAGCGCCTGGGGCCCGCCCAGCAGGCGTGGTCCGCCTACCGGCGAGAACGGCACGGCGCAGAGCAGCTTGGGGTAATAGCCGATCCCGGCGCGCTCGCAGGCATCGGCCCAGCCGTGGTCGAACACGTACTCGCCGAAGGAATGGGTCTTGGCGTAGGCCGGCATGGCGGCGAGGAGTTTTCCGTCGGCGTCGGTCAGCAGGCGGTGGGATGGCGTCCAGCCAGTGCGCGGGGTGACGCTGCCGCTGTCTTCCAGGCTGCTGAGGAAGGCGTGGCGCAGGAAGGGCTGATCCGCCGGGACCAGGGCGTCCCAGGTGGCGGCATCGAGGTCGGCGAGGTGGTTCAGGGTTAGAGTCGGCATTGCGGGAGTTTGCCGGGTTGAGCGTAGGAAAAGAAGGTTTTGTGTTGTAGCTGGTGGCCTCATCGCTGGCAACGCCAGCTCCCACAAGGTCCCTCAGCGCAACATAAGGCCAAAAAAAGCCCCACCGAAGTGGGGCTGAAAATTTAACGGATGAAGGAGCGTCGTTGCTTAGAAAGCGTACTGTGCGCGCAGTACGAAACCGTCGCCTTTGTCGTCGCCGTTGGCGTTCTGAGCGTTGTCGACCTTGGCCTTGACGTAGGTACCGCTGATACGGACGTTTTCGTTGGCGTACCAGTTCACACCCAGGTTGTGCACCTTGCCTTCGATGTCGCCGACGTTGGCGAATGCGCCGTTGTCGTCTTCAGCTTCGATGTGGTCGTAGCGGTAGAACACTTCCCAGGCACCGATCGACTTGTTCTGAGGCTTGACGGCATCGAACTTGCCGAGCTTGTAGGCACGGGCTTCACCGGTGATGGTGTAGGCAACCTGAGCGTAGTAACCGGTAGCCTTGATGTCCTGGTAAGCAGCGCCGTCAGCTTCGACCTTGCGCTTCAGGTATTCACCCTGTACCGAGAAAGGACCGGTAGCGAAGGCAGCTTCCAGACCCCAGGCGCGGTCGGTGTCGTAGGCACCGGCTGGAGTGTTGTTGGCGCCACCGAGGGTCAGGCGGTTGCCGTTGGAGCCAGCGTCCTGACCACCGTCGGTGCTCACGCCACGCATGCCCAGGCGGCTGCGGATACGGCCGTCGAAGGAGGTGTCGGACAGGTCGCGCTGAGCGACGTTCAGGCCGAAGTGCAGGACGTTGCCGTCGCTGTGCATCGGAGCGAAGACGCCACGGAAGTTGAACTGCTTGGTGCTGTCGCCGTCTTTGTCAGCGTTGGTGGCGTCTTTGGCAAACACGCCGCCGGACAGGTAGACGGAATCACCGATGCTGCTCGAAGCCTGGAGGCCCAGACCGCCGTTGTGACCGTTGACCCAGTCGGCCAGGTCGTAGGCAGCGGTACGCTCAGGAGCGGTAACCCACTTGGAGCTGGTGGCTTTTTCCAGGCCGAACTCAGGGTCGAAGCGACCTACCTTGATCGACACTGGCTTGAAGCCGTTGTAGGCCAGCGAGGCCTCATCGAAGTAGCCGTCTTCGCTACGGTTGTCGCCACCGGAGTTGTGGGAGAGGTCGTAGTTGATCTGGTAAGCCCAGTCGGTAGCCATCACGCCACTGACTTCCAGGAAGGCACGACGGAAGTAGCCAGCGTCAGCGCGGTTGCCGTTGACAGTGTAGAACTCGTCGAAGCTGCTGTAGTCAGCCTGGACACGACCGCCAACCTTGAAGCTGTATTGCTTGTCAGTAGTAGCGACCNNGAGGCCACCTTTGGTCTTGACTACGATATCGGCGCCGTCGGTGGTCACGGTACCCGCGAAAGCCTGGGCGGTAACGGCCATGGCCAAGGCGCTGGCTACGAAACCTGCGAAGTGCTTACGGATCATCGATGAAGCTCCCCTAACGTTTTATGGTCTTGATTACGTTGAAAAAACACGTGGACAGGGCCACTTGTGCTGGGGAGGAATCTTGGCGGGGGGTTATTTCAGATCAGTGGCTTTTATATAAATGTTTTGTGACAGCGGAACTTTTTTACTCCGATCAGGAATAAGGCCAAATGCCCGGCCTCCGGGGCCCTGAAAGGCATTTCGCCACCATCCANNTCCAGCCCCCCCTCGCGTCAAAAGCGCACAGGCAAAAAATCCCCGATTCCACCCCTGCCCCTCCTGACCTCACTGTCCGGTACCCGCTTCGCAAACTGTCATGGTCCGGCCACCAGACAGTTCGGCGCGCAGCGCTTCGGCTGTACCGGTACATCCCCCGACGCTCTTTCTAATCTGCACCCGTTCATCAGGCACGGACGCTTCCAGTAGCAGCACCCCTCCCACTCGAAAGTGCACGTAAGAAGGAGCCTCAATTGAAAACTGATGAAACGGTCGTCGTCACCGGAGTGACGTCTGGCATCGGGCTGGCTTGCGCCAGAATCTTGCTAAAGCAGGGAAGTAACGTTATCGGAGTCGGCCGTCGGGAAGATCGCCTTTATGCATTGGCCGATGAGTTCCACGGAAGTTTCCACGCCATGACCTGTGATGTTCGCGACAGCCAGTCATTGAATGAACGGTTCAATGAACTGCCTGGACACTTTGCAACTATCAGCAAACTTGTAAACGCGGCCGGCCTGCTTCAGGGCCAGGGAAAGTTGCTGGATGTAACGGACGAGCAGATTGCAACCATGCTCGATACCAATATCCACGGATTGATCAACGTGACCCGCGCCGTATTGCCGAGGCTGATCGCAAGCGGCCACGGCCATGTGGTCAACCTGAGCTCGATCGGCGCCCATGTGCATTACCAGGGTGGGCATGTGTATGCCGCCTCGAAGGCCTTCGTCGATCACTTCGGGCGCTGCCTGCGCACCGAGCTGGTAGGCAGCCGGGTGCGCCTGACCACCATCGCCCCGGGCAAGACCCGATCGGAGTTCGCCCTGGTGCAGAACAACGGCGACCAGGACCGGGCCGACCAGGTGTACCGCAACCTGACCCCGCTGGAACCGGAGGATGTCGCCAATGCGGTGGTCTGGGCCCTGCGCCAGCCGCCCCACGTGAATATCAACCTTATCGAACTAACGCCTGCTGACCAGGAACTTTCGTATCGGTGATGCCATGAGCCAGACTCTCGCGAAGTATTACGTCAGAAACAAACTTACCCATAAGTTGATCAGCAAGCGTGTGTTGTCGCCGATCTCGTTGTCGCAACAACCACCGGCCGACCTGGTCAAGGCGTTATGTATCGAGGAAGAAGTTTCCCGGCTGTCCGCCGTCTATGCCCGTTTCCAACAAGCGGATGACGAACGTACCGGACTTCCCCGTTATATGCCGTTCTATCGCTTCATCCAGTCGAAGTTCCCCGGCTTTCAATGGCAAGTGCGCAATAGCGAAGGCCGCAAGACGCTGATCCTGGACAAGCCGTATATCAACCAGAGCCGCCCTTCCCTGCTCAACCTGCTGCTCTGCGCGGTCAACGACAACACCGTGACCACCCCGGCACTAAAGGTGCGCTACCCGGCCATGACAGTTCTACCAGACGCTTTGGTGATCGACCTGGAACGCGCCTTCGAGCGTTTGTCCTTCACCACCTCCGCGCCGCACTTCATGAACCGCTTCGCCGAAGCCCTGGCCAGGGGCCTGGCCGGTGAAACCGTCACCCTGGTCTCGCCGGTGTGCCCGGACTACGGCTACGAAAGCAAGAACGGCCGGCTGCGCTACACCTTCGAGCATCTGGGCGAAGGCATCGGCCTGGTGGCCGGGCGGGTGGTCAAGACCCTGCCGGACCTGCAGGCGGTCCTGCGCAAGCACGGCATCGACGCACGCATCGCCATCGGTGCCGGCGACTTCGAAGGCTTCGACGCCTCCACCCTCAACCGCCTCAAGGAAACCCGCGAAGGCTTCGCCCGCAAGCTGCGCATCAGCCAGCGCAAGATCCTCGACCTCCTCGGCCCGGACACCGAGTCGATCATGATCGCCGAGGCGGCCGGCGGCGAAGCGCAATGGCACGCCCTGACCGCCGAAGCCGAACAGCGCCTGGCCAATCGCGACAACGGCTGCATCGTCGACAGCGACCTGGACTACGCCTCGATCTTCAATGCCCGCCTGCCGCTGTACCAAGCCTGGCACCAGCAGCGCAGCAACGACGAGCTGATGCAGATCCTCTACGCCCAGGGCGCGGAATACGCGGCCATCGGCAAGGTCTTCGCCCGGCAATGGCAAAACCCGATCGTGATCGGTGCCGACCACAACCGCATGCAGCCTTTCTATTGGTTGTACAGCGACATCCCGGTCCTTTACCTGACGCGGGTGTACTGATGAACCAGCGAGAAAACCCTACCCATTACTGCCAGTANNAACCTTCGCGAGCGCTATGCGCACCTGCCGTTCCAGCCGCTCTGGACCTGGCTGACCGGCAAGGGTCGCCCACAGCCGAGCGAGGCCTTGAAGGCGCAGATGGACAGGACCGGCGAGCGCTTCCTGCTGTCTCACCTGCTGTTCACCTGGGCCGTGATGATCGGCCTGGTGCTGCTCGGCAAGGCGGTGCTGGAAGGCGCGTTCCATCCGCTGCTGTCGGTGGTGCTGGTGGTGGCTGCCTGGGTGCTGATGGTCAACCGCCTGCGCAGCATGCAGGCGACCTTCCATTACCTGACCCACGGCGCGGTGCTCAAGGACAAGGCACGGGCCCGGCGTTACGCGCGGTTCTTCCTGACCACGCCGCTGCTGTACCAGGATTGGGACACCTACAACCAGAGCCATGTCCGCGAACACCACAACATCCACGTGCTGTGCACCGACATCGACCCGGACCAGCGTTTCATCCAGGCCCAGGGCTTCTACTCCGGCATGCCGGAACTGGCCTACTGGTGGCGGGTGATCTGCACGCCGTTCCGTCCGGCGTACCTGCTGCGCCAGTGGCGCGCGACCCTGAACGACTGCTNNCCGCCACAGGAAGAGGTGCGTTTTCGCCTGGTGTTCTGGGGCGTGTTGCTGGTGCTGTTGTGGGCCACCGGCTACCTGGCGGCCTTCGCCCTGATCTACGGGGTGGCGCGGGCGGTGCTGTTCGAGCACTCGATGTGGCTGCAGCTGTTCACCGAACACCTGTGGTTCTACCGGCGCGAGGAGGGCCGGGGCGACAAGCCGCATTACGGTCGCCTGACCTGGGGCCGCTTCCAGGGCCGTACCCCACCAGACGGCGGCGTCGCGGCCTGGGCCGTCTGGCTGCTCAAGGCGGTGCTGCTGGATGTGCCGGTGCGCCTGTACGTCTACCCGCAGGACCTGCCCAACCACGACGCCCACCACCGTCGCCCCAACGTGCATTACCGGTACATCGCCAATTACCGCGCCAGCCTCGAAGGCCAGCCCTCCAGCTACGGCCCGTTCCTCGAAGTCTGGGGCTTCATGTCCGGCCTGTACCTGATTCGCGACCACATGTGCCGCGGCGTGCGCGAGCCCTTCGGCCCGCTGCAGACCGCCGATACCCAACCCCAAGACGTGCTGTACCCCACGCCCAGTTCTCAAGGAGCCTGATCATGCAAGAGACGATTCAAGCGGCAAGCCAGCAACTGAACAGCAGCGCCTACGCGGCCCTCAACGCGGCCCAGCTGTTCTCCCGGGAAGACCTGGCCTACATGGAAGAAGCCTGCCAGGTGATCCCCAAGACCATCATCGAGATCGGGGACGTGGGCGAGCAGAACTTCCTTTCGGTCGGGCGCTTCATGGAAGACCTGAAAGGCCAGTTGCCGGTGTACCGCAATGACCCGTGGGGCCAGCGCGTGGTGGAGATCCTCTCGTCCGGCAAGAGCCGCGAGTTCTTCAACGGGATCATGGGTGGCGAGAGCTATATCCGCCGCTGCCAGGCCAACCTGCTGGAAGAAGGCAACTTCATCGGCCGGCACATCGACACCTACAGCAACCTGGAATACCGCTACTCGGTGGTGATCCAGTTCGGCAAGGACTACGGCGGCGGCGAGTTCTTCGTCGACTACGAAGGCAAGGAAAGCCTGCTGAAAACCGGCTACGCCGACGTGCTGATCAACCGCTGCGAGATCCCCCACGGCGTGCGCAAGGTGGAAAGCGGGACCCGCACCTCGCTGGTGTTCTTCCTCAGCACCAGCCCGCTGGACAAACCGAACCTGAACAACAAACAGATCTGACCGGCCTGCGCCTCCGCCCGTGAGGGGCGGAGGCCTTACCGGTAATGCCAGAAGGAAGCGCTGCAATGACGCAAAGTACAGTCGCCAGTTTTCAAGACACCAAGAACCAGGACCTCCAGGCCTATTTCCTCGGCCTGATTTCGGTGGCGGCGTTCGCCATGACCCTGCCGGCGGCGAAGATGCTCGCCGGCGACCTGAGCGCCCTGCAGGTCGGCTTTTTCCGCTCGGTACTGGCTGCGTTCGCGGCGATTCCGTTCCTGATCATCGGGCGCGCCAAGCTGCCCAACGGCTCCCAGCTCAAGCGCATGCTGCTGACCTCCACCGGCATCGTCTACGGTTTCCCGATCCTTACCGCGCTGGGCATGCAGTACGTGCCGGTCAGCCACGGCGGCGTGGTGCTGGCAGCGCTGCCACTGTCCACCGCGATCTTCGGCACCCTGATCACCGGCACCCGCCCATCGAAGATGTTCTGGGCCGTGTCGAGCCTGGGCTTCCTTACCGTGTTCGCCTACACCGTGATCAAGTCCGACGTGCAGGACATCTATATCGGTGACCTGGCCCTGCTCGGCGCGGTGGTCCTGGCCGGCTTCGGTTATGCCCAGGGCGGCGCGCTGTCCAAGGAACTGCCGGGCTGGCAGGTAATGTGCTGGACCCTGGTGGTCAGCCTGCCGGTACTGCTGCCGGTGAGCCTGTTCCTCTATGACGGCGAGACCATCGCCAACCTGCCAGGCCAGGGCGTTGCCGCACTGCTGTTCCTGGCCCTGATCAACTCGCTGCTGGGCTTCTTCTCGTGGAACCGCGCCCTGGCCCTGGGCGGCATCCAGCGCATCAGCCAGCTGCAACTGCTGCAACCCTTCTTCACCTTCGCCTTCTCCATCTGGCTGATGGGCGAAGCCTGGAACTGGCTGACCCCGGCGGTGTGCGCCGTGGTCATCGTGCTGGTGTGGCTGTCCAAGCGTCTCTGAACCTTTGCGCGTGCCGGGCGACCGGCGCGCGCTTTTTTATCCCGCAACAAGACGGAACCATCCGATGAGTGCTCCGAGTTTTTTCCGCCCCGGCAGCGAACCGCCGGACACACCCACGCACTGCATCGCCCGCTATGTCGATGGCGTTCTGGGCCTGATGGCCCTCAAGAGTGGCGAACAGGTACTGGATATCGGCTGCGGCGACGGCTGTCTCAGCGCTCAGCTAGCCAGCCAGGGCGCCGAGGTGACGGGCTTNNTGGAGGTCAAGCGCGGCAACGCCGAGGAACTGTATTTCCACCAGGACTTCGACGTGGTGTTCAGCCATGACGCCCTGCACGAGATGCACCAGGCCGACGAGGTCGCCATCGGCGCCTTCATGGCGCTGAAGCCCGGTGGCCGCTTCGTCGGCGAGTTCGCCGGCAGCGCTCATGCGGCGCTGGTTCGCCAGGCATTGCACGGTGCCCTGGAGCGCCGCTCGATCGACTGGACGGACCTGGAACGCTGGTATCTGCCCAACGCCCACGAGTACCAGCAGGTCCTGGAACAGGCGGGCTTTCATGTCAGCCATATCAGCTGGTTCGAACAGCCGCTGGTGCTGGACGTGCCGATCGCGAAGTGGATCGAGGATTGCTGCGGTCATTACCTGGAGGCGGTCCCGCAGGCGATGCGTGGCGCGTTTCTCGAGGAAGTGACCGAGGACCTGCTCCGCGACCTGCAGGACAGCAGCGGATGCTGGACCGTGGATGCAACACGCCTGCGCTTTCGGGCGCACAGGAAGGCCTGAGCCATGGCAAACCCATCAATCAGTCGAAGCGGGAGCAAGAACATGCCCATGCAAACCAATGGATTGGCGCTGAAGTCCTTTTATGCCGACAGCCGTATCTGGGCGGGCAAGGACGGCAAGCCGCGGTACTGGATCGACGACCTGAGCCTGGCGGTGAATGGCCTGGAGATCCTCGAGGACTCCTTCATCCCGACCCTGCGTGACAGCGATGTGGTACAGATCCTCAATGGCGTCATCTATTCCTACGAGGACCTGGGCCAGGTGAGCACCTTCGCCGACTACTTCAAGCGCTGGCAGTTTCGCTGCATAGATGGTCAGCGACAAATTGTCTGAAACGCATGTCGTTGCAATGACTGACGTTCAAGCGGATGTACTGGTCGTACTCGCGGGTATTGCTGAACAGTGAACCCGGCGCCAGGAATATCCGGGCATCGTGCGCCTCCTCGATCAGGCGGCGAAGATCCACGTGCGCAGGGAAGCGCGCCCAGATGAACAATCCCTCCACCACCCCCTCGTCGATTTCCACTCCCACCTTGGTCAGCCAGTCCCGTGCGCGGATGCGCTCGTGCATCACCCGCTGACGCAACGCATCCAGATGATGCTGGTAACGCCCGGACTCCAGGGTGTAGGTCACGATCGTTTCGTCCAGGGACGACCCGCACAGCACGTTGTACATCTTCTGTTCCACCAGGCGCTCGACGAACGCCGGCGGCGCGACCACGTAGCCCAGGCGCAGCGCCGGGCTGAGCACCTTGCTGAAACCACTCAGGTAGAAGGTCCGGTTCCACTCGTCGAGGCTGCTCAGGCGCAGGGTCTGGCGGGTGCACAGGGCGCCGAAGATATCGTCCTCGACGATGTGGAAATCGTATTTCTGCGCCAGCGAGAGGATGCGGAAGCCCTTGGCCGGCGACGTGTTGCCGCCGGTGGGGTTGTGGATCAGGGTCTGGGTCAGGAACAGCTTGGGCCGGTACTTGGCGACCATCTCTTCCATGATGTCCAGGTCCGGGCCGTCATGGGTACGTGGCACGGTGATGATGTTGAAATCACGGTCCTTGATCAGCTTGAGTTGCAGCAGCAGGTAGCTCGGGTCTTCGACCAGCAGGTAATCGCCGGCTTCTAGCATCATGTTGCGGATCAGCGAGAAGGCATGGGTGGCGCCGATGGTCACCACGATCTGGGTGCTGGAGGCATTGATCTGCAGCTCGCGCAGCTTCTTGGCGATCACCGAGCGCAGTTCCTGGCTACCGGCGGCAGGCGCCGGGACACTGCAGGACAGGGTGTTGCGGATCAGCCGGCCGGTGACCGACGCCGGTACCGCCTCGGACAACCAGGATGGCGGCAGGTAGCCGGAACTGACGGGGAAGTCGTATTGCGAAGGGTCCAGCGCCCGGTAGAGGAAACCGGCATGCAGGCTGGAGGGCGGGATCATCCGCTCGGAGTCCTGGCTGGTATCGGCGGGGCCGGAGGCAAGAATGTAGTAGCCGGCGCCGGGGCGCGACTCGATGATCTGCCGGGCCACCAGGTCTTCATAAGCGCTGCTGACCGTGAAGATGCTTACGCCCAGCTGTTTCGACAGGGCCCGGACCGAGGGCAGGCGACTGCCGCGAACCCACTGGAAGGCTTCGATGCGGCTGATGATCTCGGTACGAATCTGGTCCACCAACAGCACCTTGCTGTTGCGATCTATCTCGAACATTTTGCTTAACCCTGCTGAAACCGTGTGCCGCTTCGAAAGCTTATGGCCTTTTGCCGGCAGATTACACCAGTCCTCCTGGATTCCGGATCAATGACGCTTCATGCGTTGTCCACACGGCCCTCATCGCTGGCAACGCCAGCTCCCAC
>DQAA01000591.1:2013-5186 GCA_003523465.1 Pseudomonas sp. | reverse complement strand
CCGGGGTATAGCGCAGTCCGGTAGCGCGCCTGCTTTGGGAGCAGGATGTCAGGAGTTCGAATCCCCTTACCCCGACCATCTTCAGAAGAAGGGCACCTCACAAGGGTGCCCTTTTTCGTTTGTGCCTCGATCTTTTTCTCTTGCCTTTGGCCCCCCGTCTTCACTAGGGTTGGCGGCGCAGGGATAGCACTTAGCCACAGCATTGTCTGGCTCGAACTCAAGGTTCGCACTTTTCCCTGCGCCAACGGCGGCCGTGGCAGGCGGGGAGCCTGGTCCATGTCCGCTTCATCTTCGTCCCGGGACGAAAACGATGCAGGAGCAATCGGCATGACAGGACTTCACCGCAACAGACACCCCTGGCCCTTCGGCCTGACCACCCTGGCTCTGATGTGCGCCGCCACGGCAGCCCAGGCCGACGAGCCATCGCGCCTCTTCCGTGCCCCGCCGCCCATCCAGCAGACCGCACCGAGTCTTGAAGAAGTCAAAGGCACGCTGTTGCTGAAGTCCAAGGCGCCGGCCAATGCGGTCCTCAACCCTCATGCAGGGCATGAGCGGGTCCTGGACCTGACGATCAAGTACACCAACAACTTCATCTACGACCCGGGCACCCAGACGCAGGTGCCGGTTTATCTGCGCAGCTATCAAGGCACCGGCGTCGATCCGCGCGCGCCGTTCGTGGCGCCGACCATCGACGTCACCCCTGGCGACACCGTCCGGATCAATCTGGACAACCAGCTGCCCTCGACCTCGGATTGCCTGACCAAGCCCGCGTCGGTCAACACCCCGCACTGCTTCAACGGCACCAACCTGCACTCCCACGGCCTCTGGGTCAGCCCGACGGGTAACAGCGACAACGTGCTGCTGAAGATCAATCCGCAGCAGAAATTCCAGTACGAATACAACATTCCGTCCGATCACCCAGCCGGCACCTTCTGGTATCACCCGCACCTGCACGGCTCCACCGCGTTGCAGGTGGGCAGCGGCATGGCCGGGGCCTTGATCATTCGTGGCGACCGCTTGCCGACCGACACTTCCAACGGCGACGTCGACACCTTGCTCAAGCCGATCCAGGGCCAGGACTTCGTCGAGCGCCTGCTGGTCCTGCAGCAGATTCCGTATGCCTGTGTCGGCGCCAACGGCGCAGGCAGGATCAAGAAGAAGCCTGACGGCTCCGTCGACTGGAGCTGTGCCAAGGGCGAGACCGGTGTGGTCGAGTCCTATGACCAGTTCGGCTTCCGCACCTGGGGAGCCTCGGGCCGCTTCACCAGCGTCAACGGTCTGGTTCAGCCGCACTTCCCCGCGCGGACCAGCGATGTCCAGCGCTGGCGGGTGGTCCATGCCGGTGTGCGCGACACCGTCAACCTGCAGTTCGTCAAGCTCAAGGACAGCGCCATCGAGCAGAGCAAGAAGGGCGTCTCGGCGGCCGATGCGTCGAAGTTCATCGCGCAGAACTGCGTTGGCGACGCGCTGCCCTACCAGGTGATCGCCGCAGACGGCCTGACCTATGCCAAGGCCCAGGAGAAGCAACAACTGACCCTGCAACCGGGTTATCGCCACGATCTGCTGGTGGCGTTCCCGGAAAAAGGCGGTTACTGCGTGATCGACCGCGCCGGGCCGGCCAGCGGTGAGGTAAGCCAGGAGCAGGGCGAGCATCAATTGCTCGGTTTCGTTGACGTCGAGGGCGCTCAGGTTGCCCAGGGCGCTAACTACATCCGCGATACGCTGGTCGCCGCCGCCAAGGTGAACATGCCGGAAGGCAGCGTTCGCAACAAAGTGGTCGCCGATCTGCAAGCGGACCTGTCGCTGACCAGCTTCGTACCTCATCGCACCATTGACGACAGTGAACTGTCCGCTGACGAGCAGCACCTGGTGTTCAATATCACCGGCCAGGGAGCCGACACCAAGTTCGCCGTGGGTACTACGGCCGATAACGCCGAGCCCTACGATCCGGCAGTGGTCAACCGTGAGCTGAAACTGGGTGATTCGCAGCGCTGGGTGATGCAGTCGGCGGTGGCCGGGCATCCGTTCCACATCCATGTCAACCCGTTCCAGATCGAGAAAATCATCGGTCCGGACGGCAAGACCGACCTCAGCGAGCCGGGCGCCAAGGACCCTGATGGCGACAACCAGTACGCCGGTCTCAAGGGTGTGTGGAAAGACACCCTGTTCGTCAAACCGAAGAACGCCGACGGCAAGTACTACACCGTCTACGTGAAGACCCGCTACCAGCGTTATATCGGCGAGTTCGTGCTGCATTGCCACATCCTCGACCACGAGGACCAGGGCATGATGCAGAACGTGCGGATTTCCCTGGATGGCAAGCCGGGTGACGCACACCATTGATGCCAAAAAAAACCGGGCCTCGTAAGGCCCGGTTTTTTTATACGCCAGGGATCAGTGCAGCTTCAGGCGTGGTTCCGTACCGCGACCGATACGGCTGCCGAGCATCAGCATCAAGGTACGGAAGGTGCCATACAGCGCCATCTGGTGCATGCGGTACAGCGACACATAGAACATCCGCGCCATCCAGCCTTCCAGCATCACGCTGCCGGTCAGGTTGCCCATCAGATTGCCCACCGCCGAGAACCGCGACAGCGACNNGAGCCGTAGTCACGGTAGGTGTAGGACGCCAGCTCCTTGCCTTCCAGGCGCGCCTTGAGGCTTTTCGCCAGCAGCGAAGCCTGCTGGTGCGCCGCCTGGGCCCGTGGCGGCACGTTGCGGTCGCTACCCGGTTGCGGGCAGGCGGCGCAGTCACCGAAGGCGAAAATGTCGTCGTCCAGGGTGGTTTGCAGCGTAGGACGCACGACCAGTTGGTTGATCCGGTTGGTTTCCAGCCCGTCGATGTCCTTGAGGAACGCCGGTGCGCGAATCCCCGCCGCCCAGACCTTCAGGCTGGCCTCGATGACATCGCCGTTGGCGGTCTTCAGTGTATCGGCGCTGACTTCGCTGACCGCTGCGTTGGTCATCACCTTCACCCCGAGCTTTTCCAGGGTCTTGTGTACCGGCACGCTGATGCGCTCCGGCAGCGCCGGCAACACCCGTGGTCCGGCTTCGATGATGGTGATGTGCATGTCTTCCGGCTTGATCCGGTCCAGCCCGTAGGCGGCCAGCTCGTGGGCGGCGTGGTGCAGTTCGGCCGCCAGCTCGACCCCGGTGGCACCGGCGCCGACGAT
>DQAA01000591.1:0-1984 GCA_003523465.1 Pseudomonas sp. | reverse complement strand
TTGCTGATGGAAACGCTCGGCCTGCTTGCGGGTGTCGAGGAACAGGCAGTGCTGCGCCGCGCCCAGGGTGCCGAAGTCGTTGGTGTTGCTGCCCACGGCGATCACCAGGGTGTCATAGCCCAGGGTGCGCGCAGGCAGCAACTCGCGGCCCTCTTCATCGAGGGTGGCGGCCAGCTGGATCTGCTTGGTGGCGCGGTCGAGACCGCTCATGCGGCCGAGCTGGAACTGGAAGTGATTCCACTTGGCCTGGGCCACGTAGTTCAGTTCGTCTTCCGAGGAGTTCAGCGAGCCGGCGGCCACTTCATGCAGCAGCGGTTTCCAGATGTGGGTCAGGTTGGCGTCGACCAGGGTGATCTCGGCACTGCCTTTCCTGCCCAGGGTCTTGCCCAGGCGGGTCGCCAGTTCCAGGCCGCCGGCGCCGCCGCCGACAATCACGATGCGGTGAGTCATGGAGATATCTCATAAGGTTTACGGAATTCGAATTCGGGTCCTGAGTGACCGGCCGCGCGGGGCGGGCGGAGCGGGCGAGCGCGAGGCAGCTCATAGCACCAACAAACTCAGGAGGCGGCTCAACAGGCCCAGACCCACGGTCACGCCCACCACCAGGACAAGGAGCAGCCACGGCCGGAAAGGCTTGCGCTCGACTTGATGATGGGGGGCTTGCAGGTACTGATCGACACGTCGCTGGTCTTCGGGGGTCAGGCGGCTGGTCATGGAGGGCCTCGGCAAGGTAGACGCTTGTGACTGTGGGAAAGCTACAGTGTTCACTGTAGCCGTTTGCCACTGGCGTACCTGCCGGCAAGTCGGGGATCAATAAGAATGATTCGCTTTGTATCACCGCTGGGGGATATATGCCAATCCTGCTTTTGCAGGGGGAGGGTTTTACTGTGTTCTCAAGGGCCGGACCGCCAAACTTGTGGGAGCTGGCTTGCCAGCAATGAGGTCCTAAAGGCTGATACCGACATCGAAAACGATACTCCGCCCCAGATTGCTCCTCAGGAAATCCGGAGCATCCGGATGAGCGAAGATCACCCGTGCAAACGTCGGTCCCACCAGCGACAACGACCGCCACCCCTGGCGCAGGTACTCGGTCGGTGCAGGAAAGTGGCTGTTCAGATCCAGCGTCTCGCGCTTCAGCGCGGTGAACGCGATGATATCCAGCTCACCCAGGTCCAGCCCGCGTTCCCGGTAGTTGTGCGCTTTCTTGCGCAAGGTCGGCGCCAGGCGCTGCAGCAACTCCGGCGCGCCGATGCGCCGTGGTCGGGCCTCGCGCCGCACCAGTTGCGCCAGGGAAAACGCACTGCGCCGACGCTGCAGTTCCTCACGCCATTCGTCATTCAAGCGCCGCCCTTCATCCAGCACGAAAAACACCTCGAACGCTGCATCGCGGAACAAAACATCCGGCGGCTCTTGTCCGGCGGCGGTGAAATCCTCGCTGCGGTAGGGAATGTTCAAGCCTTGCAGCAAGCGCTGGCACACCCAACGCTCCCGCTCCCATTTGCGGGCGTTGGAGAGAAACGCATTGGCTTGTTCGGCCTGGATGGTCAGCAGGCGCAGGTAGTCTGAGTCGTCCATGGGAACAAGCTTAGCGCCCAATCGTCCGGCTGCCCGGAGCAAGTCGCTGATTCTGGTCGCTTTTGCCTGCTCCGGAGCAAGGCGCGCCGCCGGGCCGGGTGTAGACTTCGAGAATTCCCCCGTGAACAAGGGCTGCCTGCCGTGATTGCCGCACAACTGCTGTCGGACCTGAGCCTGACCCTCGGCTGGCTCGCCTTCGTGCCTTTGCTGATCTGGGCGGCGGCGCGCACGCGCTGGGTCGAGCTGTTCACCGACAGCCGGCGCCAGCACCTGCTGTNNAGGGATTTCGACACCGGCGTGTCCTATCACTTTATCGGCATGACCGCCGTCACCCTCCTGCTCGACTGGCCGCTGGCGATACTCGGCGGCTTCCTCGCGCAACTCGGGCTGCTCGCCCTCGGCCGCCAGG
>DQAA01000589.1:4351-7015 GCA_003523465.1 Pseudomonas sp. | reverse complement strand
AGCTCGAAGGCGTCACGCGCAACAACCTGCGCGGCCTGGACGTGAGCCTCCCCGCTGGGTGCCTCACCGCCGTCACCGGCATCTCCGGCTCGGGCAAGTCCAGCCTCGTCGCGCAGGCCCTGCCGGAGCTGGTGCTGCTGCACCTGGGCCACGAGCCGGAAGACGATGTAGCCGAAAGCGCCACCAGCGAAGGGCCGGCAGTGATCGAAGCGACCGGCGGCCATCTGGCGGGCGACGTGGACGCCGTACAGCGTCTGGTGCAGGTGGACCAGAAACCGATCGGGCGCACGCCGCGGTCGAACCTGGCCACCTACACGGGCCTGTTCGACCATGTGCGCAAGCTGTTCGCTGCCACGCCCGATGCTCGACGCCGCCGCTATGATGCCGGACGGTTCTCGTTCAACGTCGCCAAGGGGCGCTGCGAGACTTGCGAGGGCGAGGGTTTCGTTAGCGTGGAACTGCTGTTCATGCCCAGCGTGTACGCGCCGTGCCCGACCTGCCATGGCGCGCGCTACAACGAGGCCACGCTGAAGGTGCAGTGGAACGGGCGCAACATCGCCGAGGTGCTGCAGATGACCGTGGACGAGGCCAGCGAATTCTTCGCGGGTGAAGACGCGGTGGCAAGGCCCCTGCAACTGCTGCGCGACATCGGACTGGGCTATCTGCGCCTGGGACAACCAGCCACTGAGCTTTCCGGTGGCGAGGCGCAGCGCATCAAGCTGGCGACCGAGCTTCAGCGCAGCCAGCGCGGCCGAAGCCTGTACGTGCTCGACGAGCCGACTACCGGGCTGCATGCGTCGGACGCCGACCGGCTGCTGGTGCAGTTGCAGCGCCTGGTCGATGCCGGCAATACCGTAGTGATGATCGAACACGATATGCGCGCGGTGGCCCAGGCCGATTGGGTGATCGACGTGGGGCCTGGTGCAGGCGCTGCCGGCGGCAGCATCGTGGTGGCGGGCTCCCCTCAGCAGGTGGCCCGAACGTCTGGCAGCAGAACCGCTCCGTTCCTTGCACAGGAGTTGGCGCGGGCCGAGTAGCTCAGTTCGCCAAATGTTGCCAATTTTCGCGGGGCATTGATCGTCGCCACACGACGGTGGCGATCAATGCCCGAATCGCGTCATCCTTCCTGAGTCAGAGCAAGATAGGGATTGTTGGGCGGTATTTCGGCGAGTGCCAAGGACCCATCTTCGAGGAGGTAGCCATGCAGTCGGCGGGACTTCCTCGGGCCCGTGACTTCACAGGTCCAAATGTTCAGGCCATTGGGCTGCTTTCGATGTAGCTGCAGCTTCTCGAAGCGCTTCTGCACCCACTGCCAATCCTGTTGATTCTCCTGCTTGGCGAGTGCGGCCACTTCGGGATGCTCCTGCGCATAGCGTTGGAACACACCCGGGCTGACCAGGTAGGCCGTCTCATTCACCGTATGCACGAGTGCCTTCGCGTCGTTGATGATGAGCCGTCGTGAGGCGATTCCCTGCTTCAGCCAAACCATGAACTGTTCCCCGGATGGCTTCGTTGCCGATGACCCAGGCGTAGGCGCGGGTGCAGGTGCAGGCGATGGAATGGACGTCGCGGCTGTTGCTGGCGCGGGGGTGTGGAGGAACTCCTCGGCATCCTGGCCAACGCCGGCCGACTCACCCAAGCCCACCATCGCGAGCAAATCCTCCATGACGTCGGGCACGGGCTGGGCTGCGGGCGGTGAAACGATGGTGGTGCTGTCGCCCTCCCAAATCGGAGGCTCTTGACCTCCCTGCGCTGGGTTCACCGAGACGGTAGGCGCGGGAGCCGACATGCAGGCGTCGTTTTCCGCGGGCGTCGCGTCGATCTCTACCGTGCCCGCGAAAGGTGCTGGTCGCTCGCCAGACTCCCAGATCAGCGCGGGAGCGAGACGCAACAGGGTGAACGAATGGGACCAGCCGGTCGTGCTGGTCACGGTCGCGCGCCAGACCGCTTTGCCGTCCGAGGTGGGCTGGAGCATGCCGTGGTCTTGCAGCACGTTGAACACGGCGGTGTTGTTCGCAGGAATGCCATCGATCCCCTGAGACAGGAGGTGTGCGCGCAGTTTGTCCGAAACCGTCTTGCTCACCAGCCACAAACCATCCTCGGTGAGCCAGCCATCGGAGGCTTCCGGCTGGTTCAGCTTCAACTCTTCCTTGAGCAGATAACGCAGCCCGTCGAGCAGCTTGCGTTGCAGTGCGTGCTTGGGTGCTGCCATGACGCGGGCCGGATCACCACCCAGCTCCTGAGCCACAGAAGCGCGATCAGCCTGCACGACAAGCTCGCCCAGGACCCCGGCATGCTCGTACTGTCCGGCCAAGACGTAGAGCAGCGGGGCCCATAGCGCCGGGTAGCCACTGAGCCAGTCCAAGACGTGCCGATCGAGCAGTTGGCGGTAGAGCAGACCTGTTGCAGCACTATGCAAGCGGTATTCACGATCCTCACGATAGCGGAAGCGGTACGGCTGGAGCAGCGGCCCGTGCCAGGGATGCCAGGTGTTGCCGTCGGCGAGTTCGACGTGCAGATCGACAGCGATCTTGCCGATGTCGTGCAGTAGTGCCGCGTAGGCGACGGCGGCGGTCCAGGCCTCGGACTGCGCCGCCTGGTCCTCGGGGCTGGCACCGATGGGCAGCAGATGGGACTGGCGCAGCTTCAGGCTGTAGGCGACGA
>DQAA01000589.1:273-4257 GCA_003523465.1 Pseudomonas sp. | reverse complement strand
GCGCTGCCAGATGTATTCCAGCAGCTTCTGCCGGCGCGGCGTGGCCAGCAGCGATGCGGCCGACTCGGGCCGCAGCAGCCCTTTCGGGAGATCGAGGGCGGGCGCTGGCGACGGAGCGGCAGCGACCGGAGGTCGTTTCCGCTGGAACAGAAAGAGCATGCGGGTGTCCTGGTGGTGGGCCGAGCGGGGGGCCTTTTCGCCTTTTCGAGGTAGGGCCTTTCCCCTTGCACCCCATTCCCTTGCCCTTTCGGCCCTTTAGCCTTTAACCATTTGGGTATAGGGCGTGGGGCATTGACCGTCCACGGCCAATGCGAGGTTCGGCGGGCCGGATTGATGCGTGAAGGCTTGGTGTTCCCGCCCTACGATGGGCCGATTCTTGGACTCGGGAGGACGCCATGAGACCCCATATTGACATGGTAAGGAATATTCCTTACCATCAGGGCATCGCTATTAGGAGAACGGCCATGCCTGCCATTCATGAAGTTGCCACGCTGACCTCCAAAGGCCAGATCACGCTGCCCAAGCCCATCCGGCAGGCGCTCGGTGTCGATGCCGGCGGCAAGGTTGCGTTCGACCTGCGTGACGGAGAAGTCGTCGTGACCCGTGCCGACGCCGAGCACGAGGACCCCGCCATCGGTGCGTTCCTGAGTCTGCTGGCCCGCGACATCGAGGCGGGCCGGAACGTCCATGGTCTGCCCGAGGATCTAACTCGCGCCATGCTGGAGCAAGCGGGTCACGGCGTGAAGCTGGACGAGGAAATCGACGGCGAAGTGGAACTCTGATGCAACGGCATGGCTGGGCATTGCTGTTCCACGACTGTGTGATCGAGCAGTTGCAGAAGCTGCACGCAGCCGCACGGCGCGCGCAGGAGAACGACCCGGAGGGCTTCGAGTCCAACGCCAACGTCAAGCTCTTCCGGGCCTTGAACCAGTTGATATTAGATGTGGTGCCCGGTGATCCGGCACGCGACGAGTACCGCCAGGGCAACACCCTGGGGCTGGCCCACCGGCACTGGCGAAGGGCCAAGATCGGAAGGCGGTTCCGGTTGTTCTTCCGGTACGACTCGAAGGCCAAGGTCATCGTGTACGCCTGGGTCAATGATGAGCAGACCTTGCGGTCTTCGGGGAGCAAGTCAGATCCCTATGCCGTGTTCGAGAAAATGCTCGGACGTGGAAATCCACCAGACGATTGGAACGTATTGGTGCAGGCAAGCAAGCAGGATTGGAGCAAACTGGAATAGGCATTCCTCATGTAGCAGGAGACGACCATGAACACGACAACCCGCATCAGCACCGCAGAACGCCTCGGCCGCAGCGTTGGCCGTGGATGGCGCGCCTATGCGCGCGGCGAGCGAAGGTTGTCGTGTTGGCTCGCCTCCAAGGGGATGCCGCTTGCCGGGGCCACCGTGCTCGTATGGGTAGTGAAGCTGGTCGCGCTGGGATTGCTGTTCTACGCCGCGTTCTGGCTGGCGTTGGTGCTTCTGGTTGGGGTTGCCGCAGCATGGACGGCCAGCAATTCGACGGTCAATGATGATCGCTGGACGCAACCGGACGAACTGCGAAACGGCGAGGCAGGCTTTGGCCTGTATTCGTCCAGCGGTCAGCGGATCGACCCGCACGACCCGAACGATCCGTTCAACGACTGAAATGGGCGACCGATCAAAGCACCTTGCCGGTAACCTTGTTTACGCCTGATCCCGCGCTGTCGCGTGCTTCCTTGGAACCGACAGCCAGGTTCTGAGCGATTACCCCGGCTTTTACTCCGACCCACCCAAGCGCTGCCACCCAGAAAGTCGGCAGGACCAAGAACATCGTGCCGGTGACGAACATCAAAAGCATGTCGCCGAAGGCATTGTTCAGCCCCACCAGCGGGTCGAAGTTGGTATGCGGCCGGTTCCAGCCAAAGCCCCACCCGTAGAGCGCATCGAGGATGGTGCTGTCGATCCAGCGTGCGAGCTGAAACCAGAAGTCCGTGAAGAACAGCGCGAACTGGACGGTGCTGACGGTGACGACCATCTTCAGGTCATAGGTGCCCACGACCAGCACTAGCGGAATGCAGATCACGAGCGCCATCTTGAGCAGCGCGAGCACCATGGGCAGTGCTTGGCGCACTACGTCCATTGCCGGGAAGGCGGCGAGAGCCCCAACCGCCAAGCCAACATCGCTGGTGGCACGGTTGACGACATTGGGCAATGTCTTGTCGATCTGACCGCCGTAGTCCGTATAGACGCTGCCTTGGTTCAATTTCTGCTGCCGCGGTGACGCGATGGCGCGGATCACGGAGTCGTCCACCTCGGCCCGGCTCAGGAATCCAGCCCAGCCCGCCAGGCGATTCAGCAGGCTTGGGTCCACTTGCCCCAGCAGCCGCGCGCGCAGTCCGTTACTGCCGTCGGACCACCACTGCCTGCAGGTCGGGTAGCCGCCACCATTGGCAACCTGCGCAAGCCCAGCGTCGCGGGTGTCGTCATAGGGCCATGCCTCGCGCGCCGTGCTAGAGCGGTAGCTGTCGTAGTAACCGCCCGTGTCCGTGAAAAACCTCGAACCGATCCAGGTCACATCGTTCATCTGCGTTTCGTCCAGCTCCGGCCGCGCCATGAACAATTTGGCGCGAGCCGGTCCATAGCAATCGTGCGTGAAATCCGCCACTTCTTGGGCCAGCACCGGGTCGTCGATGCGTGTGGCATCGATCTCCATCCGCATCTGCCGCAGATCCGTGCCGCACGGGATCGCAGCCACCGAGGCGCTCGTGACGGCGCGCGAAAGCGCGTGCATGAAAGCCCACCAGACCGGAACCTTCGCCGACTGGTTGTTGATGGTGCTGAAGGACTGCGACCAGCCAGTTTGCGCGGGCTGCGGCACGCTGACCTGGCACTGCGCCGAGCGCGAGCTGTCGTACTGGATAGTGCTGAGGTCGACGTCGATGAACGGAATGCCGGCGAACATCACGACCACGATGGCCACAAATACTCGGTTCTCGATGCGCGCCGCCGAGAGCACGCCCTTGTTGCCTTCGTCGGCGCCCTCCGCTCTGGCCTTGAGCCATTCCTGGATGACGATCGCCACAAAGGGCAGCGCAAACACCCCGCTGGACACCAGCACGGCCCAGATGCCGTTGTTGACGATCCAGGACACGAGGGTGAGGTAGTACTCCAGGTAGTCGGTCGTGAAAAGCGTCATTGCCTCGATCTCCCCTCAAGCGGCCTGCATCAACAGGCTGGCTTCGAGCGCCACAATGGCAAGGACGCCGGCGACCTCTGCGCGGATCAGCCGACGTCGCGCCTGCGTGCTGTCTTCGCGGGCCAGCAGCCGACGGCGCATCCAGACCCATCCATAGGCCGTACCGCCGTACAGGCACAGTCGCCAGATGAAGAAATACCCTGCGGACGCCGCCAGCCACCGCTCCCAGGCCGCGACACTGCCGACCAGGTAGATGCCCGCGACGTTGGCCCCTACGGCGGCGGCCACGACCAGCACAAGCCATAGCAGGGTTTTCGCCGCGTGCCGGCTGAACAGCCAGCGTAGTGGACGCCAAGTCATGCGAGCCTCGCTCATGGCCGACCTCCCGGATTGCCCTTCTGGAGTTGGTCGAGACGGTCGGGCACCGGATCGCCCTCGTAGATGCCGCGCGAACCCGAAGCGCGCGTGCTATGGCGCTGAATGATGGCCATCGGCGAGTTGTTGGCCAGCTCGCGGCGCAGTTCCAGTTCCGTTTTGAGGTTCTGGATCTCGCGGTCGAGCGTATCGCTCTCCTTGTTCACGGCCTCCACCGCAAGCTCGTTGGCCGCGACGTTGGGCTCTTTCTTGCCCGTGAGCAGCGTGCGCTGTAGCAACAGCGCCTTCTCCAGCACGGAGGACAGCGCGACCTCGGACGCCAGGCGCTGCGACAGCAGGTGCTGGTCCGGCTCGTCACGCAGCGCCTCGATCACGCCGCGGGTGATGGGCAGCGATGCACTGCCAGCCTCGCGCAGGTTCTCGGGCGTCGTGT
>DQAA01000589.1:0-245 GCA_003523465.1 Pseudomonas sp. | reverse complement strand
ACGCCGGGCGTCGTCTCGGTCTTGGTGCAGGCATCGCAAGTGCGCTGTTCCTTCTCGCCGAGTACGCGCGTGGCCCACTCGACGGCGGCCTGCGGCGAGGTCCAGGTCTGGCACGAGAGACTGCTGCAACTGGTCGGTGCGATGGACGATGTATCGGTCACGCCGCGGCCGTTGACCAGGTTGTAGCCGGCGCGGGTGACATCGCCGACGACCTTGATCGCGGGCTGGCCGGAGCCTCCCGCGTT
>DQAA01000435.1:13454-15149 GCA_003523465.1 Pseudomonas sp. | reverse complement strand
CCGACCACAACAAGGCCAGGGCGAGAAGCCCGAGCAGCGGAGCCAGCGGCAGAGTGTTCATCGATCGCTCGTCAGATATGCAGGATGAATTCGCGTACAAGCTTGCTGCCGAAATAGGCCAGCATCAGCAGGCAGAAGCCGGCCAGGGTCCAGCGGATCGCCTTGTGTCCGCGCCAGCCGAGGCGGGTGCGGCCCCACAGCAGCACGCCGAACACGATCCAGGCGATGCAGGACAGCAGTGTCTTGTGCACCAGGTGCTGGGCGAACAGGTTGTCGAGGAACAGCCAGCCGGACACCAGCGACAGCGAAAGCAGGATCCATCCGGCCCAGAGGAAGCCGAACAGCAGGCTTTCCATGGTCTGCAGCGGCGGGAAGTTGCGGATCATCCCCGACGGGTGCTTGTGCTTGAGCTGATGGTCCTGGACCAGCAGCAACAGTGCCTGGAACACCGCGATGGTGAACAGGCCGTAGGCCAGGATCGACAGCAGGATATGGGCGAGGATGCCGGGCTGTTCGTTGATCAGCGGCACCGTGCCGGACGGCGCGAACTGGGCGATCAGCGCCGTCAGCAGGCCGAGGGGGAAGAGCAGCAGGAGCAGGTTTTCCACCGGGATGCGCAGGCAGGCGACCAGGGTGATGGCGATCACTGCGGTGGCGATCAGGCTGGCGGCGCTGAAGAAATCCAGGCTCAGGCCAAGGGGCGTGAGTAGTTGCCAGAACAGCGCGCTGCCCTGGGCAATCACGGCCAGCGTGCCGAGCAGGCCGAGCAGCCGTTTGTCGGCTTTGACGCCGCGCGCCAGGCCGGTGCCCTGGATGACGATCGCGGCGGCGTAGAGGCAGGCGGCGATCAGGTTGGGTAGCAAGCTGGGTGACAAGGGGAGCATAAGTCCTGTTAGGCAAGCCCGAAAGTCGCCGAGTTTGGCATAGAACGCCTGCGCCAAGGAAGACTGGGCGCCGACGCCATGGTGTGCGCTGGCCGAAGTCTTCGCTATAATCGCGCCCCTGCCCGTACCCCCGGCTGGCTAAAACCCGGTTCCACAGAGCCTGAAAGGATCCCCATGTTTGAAAACCTGACCGATCGTCTGTCACAGACGCTGCGCCATGTCACCGGCAAGGCCAAGCTGAATGAAGACAACATCAAAGACACCCTGCGCGAAGTGCGCATGGCGTTGCTCGAAGCCGACGTCGCCCTGCCGGTGGTCAAGGACTTCGTCAACAAGGTCAAGGAACGTGCGGTCGGTACCGAGGTTTCCCGCAGCCTGACGCCGGGCCAGGCTTTCGTGAAGATCGTCCAGGCCGAGCTCGAAGAGCTGATGGGCGCGGCCAACGAGGACCTGAGCCTGAATGCCGCACCGCCTGCCGTGGTGCTGATGGCCGGTCTGCAGGGTGCGGGCAAGACCACCACCGCCGGCAAGCTGGCGCGCTTCCTCAAGGAGCGCAAGAAGAAGACCGTCATGGTCGTCTCCGCCGACGTCTACCGCCCGGCGGCGATCAAGCAGCTGGAAACCCTGGCCAACGACATCGGCGTCACGTTCTTCCCGTCCGATATCAGCCAGAAGCCGGTGGCCATCGCCGAAGCGGCGATCCGTGAAGCCAAGCTGAAATTCATCGACGTGGTCATCGTCGACACCGCCGGTCGGTTGCACATCGACGCGGAAATGATGACCGAGATCAAGGACCTGCACGCAGCAGTCA
>DQAA01000435.1:0-13425 GCA_003523465.1 Pseudomonas sp. | reverse complement strand
CTGCCGCTGACCGGCGTGGTGCTGACCAAGGTCGACGGTGACGCCCGTGGCGGTGCCGCGCTGTCGGTGCGCGCCATCACCGGCAAGCCGATCAAGTTCATCGGCATGGGCGAGAAGACCGAGGCCCTGGAGCCGTTCCACCCTGATCGTATCGCTTCGCGCATCCTCGGCATGGGCGACGTTCTCAGCCTGATCGAGCAGGCCGAGCAGAACATCGACAAGGCCAAGGCCGACAAGCTCGCCAAGAAACTGAAGAAGGGCAAGGGCTTCGACCTCGAAGACTTCCGCGACCAGCTGCAACAGATGAAGAACATGGGCGGCCTCGGCGGCCTGATGGACAAGCTGCCGAGCATCGGCGGGGTCAACCTGTCGCAGATGGGCAACGCCCAGGGCGCGGCCGAGAAGCAGTTCAAGCAGATGGAAGCGATCATCAACTCGATGACCCCGGCCGAGCGCCGCGACCCTGACCTGATCAGCGGTTCGCGTAAGCGCCGGATCGCCATCGGTTCCGGCACCCAGGTGCAGGACATCGGTCGCCTGATCAAGCAGCACAAACAGATGCAGAAGATGATGAAGAAGTTTTCTGCCAAGGGCGGCATGGCGAAAATGATGCGCGGCCTGGGTGGCATGATGCCCGGCGGTGGCATGCCCAAGCTGTAAACCCTATTCGCGGCGCTGACCCGATCATCGGGGCAGTGCCCGGAACCCGCCCCCGGCGGGGACACGGCCATCTCCATAAAGAGTGGCTTCATTGCAGATCTGTATGACAGACAGGCAGTTGCCAGAAAAAAGGCATTTGCAAAAGCCCGTGTATTCCTTGAGAATATGCGGCCTTTCGGGCACCCGTGCCCGCTTGGCCTATAGATTTGCAGCACCGACTACAGGAACGATGTTCACATGGTAACCATCCGTCTTGCCCGTGGCGGCTCCAAAAAGCGCCCATTCTACCACCTCACCGTGACCAACAGCCGCAATGCGCGCGATGGTCGTTTCGTTGAGCGTATCGGCTTCTTCAACCCGATTGCTTCGGGCGCAGAAGTCAAACTGTCCGTTAACCAAGAGCGCGCCACCTACTGGCTGTCTCAAGGTGCCCAGCCGTCTGAGCGCGTTGCTCAGCTGCTGAAGGAAGCTGCCAAGGCTGCTGCCTGAGCAATATGAACGCGACGCCAGAAAATGCAGATGACCTGATCGTTGTCGGCAAGATTTTTTCGGTACACGGCGTTCGCGGCGAGGTGAAGGTGTTTTCCTTTACCGATCCGATCGACAACCTGTTGGAGTACCGCCACTGGACGCTTCGGCGCGAAGGCGTGGTCAAGCAGGTCGAGCTGGTCACTGGCCGATCCACTCAAAAGGATCTGGTCGCCAAGCTCAAGGGGCTGGACGATCGCGATGAAGCCCGTCTTCTGAGCGGTTTCGAGATCTGTATCTCGAGAAGCCTTTTGCCCAACCTGACCGACGACGAGTACTACTGGTACCAGCTCGTGGGTCTGAGTGTCATCAACCAGGACGGACATCTGTTCGGCAAGGTTGATCACCTGTTGGAGACCGGCGCGAACGATGTAATGGTGGTCAAGCCCTGCGCTGGCAGCCTGGATGATCGTGAACGGCTACTGCCTTATACCCGGCAGTGCGTGTTGGCAATCGACCTGGCGGCAAGTGAAATGAGGGTCGAATGGGATGCGGATTTCTAAGCAATGGCCAGCCTGCGCGTAGAAGTCATTACGTTGTTCCCCGAGATGTTCTCGGCCATCAGTGAGTACGGCATTACCAGCCGCGCGGTGAAACAGGGGTTGTTGCAACTGACCTGCTGGAATCCGCGGGACTACACCACGGATCGTCACCACACGGTGGATGATCGGCCTTTTGGCGGTGGTCCGGGCATGGTGATGAAGATCAAGCCTCTGGAAGACGCCCTGGTCGAGGCCAGGCAGGCAACCGGAGGGGCGGCGAAGGTGATCTACCTGTCGCCACAAGGCCGCAAGCTGGATCAGTCGGCGGTCAAGGACCTGGCGAAGCATGAATCGTTGATTCTGATAGCCGGTCGGTATGAAGGCATCGACGAGCGCTTTATTGAGGCTCATGTCGATGAAGAGTGGTCGGTTGGTGACTATGTACTGTCTGGCGGCGAGCTGCCGGCGATGGTCCTGATCGATGCGGTTACGCGGCTGCTGCCTGGAGCTTTAGGGCATGTGGACTCGGCGGAGGAAGACTCCTTCACCGATGGTCTGCTGGATTGCCCGCACTACACCCGACCTGAGGTGTATGCGGATCAGCGTGTACCCGACGTGTTGCTTAGTGGCAACCATGCACACATCCGGCGTTGGCGTTTGCAGCAGTCCCTTGGGCGGACCTGGGAACGACGCGCTGATCTTCTGGAAAGTCGCTCACTTTCTGGAGAAGAGAAGAAGCTGCTCGATGAGTACATTCGCGAGCGGAACGATAGTTAACGTATCGATGGTAAATCCGTGATTTACCTTAGGAGCAAAAGATGACCAACAAAATCATTCAGCAGATCGAAGCTGAACAGATGAGCAAAGAAATCCCTACCTTTGCCCCGGGCGACACCGTAGTCGTTCAGGTGAAAGTGAAGGAAGGCGATCGTTCCCGTCTGCAGGCGTTCGAAGGCGTTGTAATCGCCAAGCGCAACCGCGGTCTGAACAGCGCATTCACCGTTCGCAAAATCTCCAACGGTGTTGGCGTTGAGCGTACTTTCCAGACCTACAGCCCGCAAATCGACAGCCTGGCCGTGAAACGTCGTGGTGACGTGCGTAAAGCCAAGCTGTACTACCTGCGTGACCTGTCCGGTAAAGCAGCTCGCATCAAGGAAAAACTGGCCTGAGTCCAGTCCGACCTTTGCGAAAGAAAGGGCAGCCCTCGGGCTGCCCTTTTTGCATTCTGAAGTCCGCAGTGCTCCGTCGTATTTTTGTATGAAGTGATCCCATGACTACCCGAGACCAGGAAATCGAACGCCGCACCGAACTGTCGGTGACCCGCGTGACCAAGGCCGTATTCCCGTCCACCACCAACCACCACAACACCCTGTTCGGCGGCACCGCCCTGGCCTGGATGGATGAAGTCTCGTTCATCGCCGCCACCCGTTTCTGTCGCCTGCCGCTGGTAACCGTGTCCACCGACCGCATCGACTTCAAACACCCGATCGCGGCCGGTTCCATCGTCGAACTGGTCGGTCGCGTGGTCAAGGTCGGCAATACCAGCCTGAAAGTGGAGGTCGAGGTGTTCGTCGAAAGCATGAGCTGCGACAGCCGCGAGAAAGCCATCCACGGCCTGTTCAGCTTCGTCGCCATTGATGAGGACAAGCGCCCCGTACCAGTGTTGCCGGGCTTCTGAGGCGTGTGGAACACTAGGGGCGTTTTGTCCTCTTGTGAGTGTCCATGCCCGCTATCGACCACCCCCTGATCGACCAGTTTCTCGACGCCCTGTGGCTTGAGAAAGGACTGTCGGATAACACCCGCGCTTCCTACCGCAGCGACCTGGCCCTGTTCAACGGCTGGCTGCAGGAAAAGGGCATCGAACTGCCCGACGCCGGCCGTGAGTTGATCCTCGATCACCTCGGCTGGCGCCTGGACCAGGCCTACAAGCCGCGCTCCACTGCGCGCTTCCTCTCCGGCGTACGGGGTTTCTATCGCTACCTGCTGCGGGAAAAACTCATCGGCGTCGACCCGACCCTGCTGGTGGAAATGCCGCAACTCGGCCGCCCGCTGCCCAAGTCCCTCTCCGAAGCCGATGTAGAAGCCCTGTTGCGCGCTCCTGACCCGAGCGAAGCGATCGGTCAGCGCGACCGCGCCATGCTCGAAGTGCTCTACGCCTGCGGCCTGCGGGTGACCGAGCTGATCAGCCTGACCCTCGACCAGATCAACCTGCGCCAGGGTGTGCTGCGGGTGATGGGCAAGGGCAGCAAGGAGCGCCTGGTGCCGATGGGCGAGGAGGCGGTGGTGTGGCTCGAACGCTATCTGCGCGATGGCCGCAACGAACTGCTCAACGGCCGCCCCAGTGATGTGCTGTTCCCCAGCCAGCGCGGCGAACAGATGACCCGGCAGACCTTCTGGCACCGCATCAAGCATCACGCGAAAGTCGCCGGAATCGACAAGGCGCTGTCGCCCCATACCCTGCGCCATGCCTTCGCCACCCATCTGCTCAACCACGGTGCCGACCTGCGGGTGGTACAGATGCTCCTGGGTCATAGCGACCTGTCCACCACGCAGATCTACACCCATGTCGCCAAGGCCCGCCTGCAGGAGCTGCACGCTCGGCATCATCCGCGGGGCTAGCCGCTATTTGGCGTCTCGACGGCCCCTGTACCGGGCAATGAATGTGGTAGTCTTCCAACGTTCATGTCCTGGGCCGGCGAAATCCCCGCGTTTTCAGCACGGGCGTCCCTATTCCGGTCCTATGTAAGGAGTTTCCCCCCATGCGTTTGATCCAGACCCTCGCGGCCGCCGCCCTGGCCCTGGTCACTTCGTTTGCCGTGGCCGACGATGCCGAGCAGGCGATCCGCAAGACCCTGAAATCGCTGGAGTCGGAGGTGCCGGTCGAGAGCATCTCCAGCAGCCCGTTCAACGGCCTCTACGAAGTCAAACTGCAGGGCGGTCGCGTGCTCTACGCCAGCGCCGACGGCCAATACCTGATCCAGGGCTACCTGTTCAAGATGGACAACGGCAAGCCGGTCAACCTCACCGAGAAGGCCGAGCGAGCGGGCGTCGCCAAGACCATCAATGCCATTCCCGCGTCGGAAATGGTCATTTACCCAGCCAAGGGCACGGCCAAGTCGCATGTCACTGTATTCACCGACACTACTTGCCCGTACTGCCACAAGCTGCATGAAGAAGTGGCGGAACTGAACCGCCTCGGTATCGAAGTGCGCTACGTCGCCTTCCCGCGCCAGGGCCTGGGTTCGCCGGGTGACGAGCAGTTGCAGGCGGTCTGGTGTTCCAAGGACCGCAACTCGGCACTGGACAACATGATCGGCGGCAAGGAAATCAAGGCTGCCAAGTGCGAAAACCCGGTGAGCAAGCAGTTCGCCATGGGCCAGTCGATCGGTGTCAACGGCACCCCGGCCATCGTCCTTGAGGATGGCCAGGTGATTCCGGGCTATCAACCGGCCCCGCAAGTGGCCAAGCTGGCCCTCGCCGGCGCCAAGTAATTCAATCAGCGAGCCGTCTTCATGGGGAGACGGCTTTTTCACGACTGGCCAAGCGCCGGTCGTTCAATGGGGAGTTCACAGTGAAACCGGTCAAAGTAGGCATCTGTGGGTTGGGGACCGTCGGTGGCGGAACCTTCAATGTACTTAAGCGAAACGCCGAGGAAATCGCCCGCCGCGCCGGGCGTGGAATCGAAGTGGCACAGATTGCCATGCGTTCGCCCAACCCGAACTGCCAGATTACCGGTACCCCCATTACCGCTGACGTGTTCGAGGTCGCGAGCAACCCCGATATCGATATTGTCATTGAGCTGATTGGCGGCTACACCGTGGCCCGCGACCTGGTCCTCAAGGCCATCGACAACGGCAAGCACGTAGTCACCGCGAACAAGGCGCTGATTGCCGTGCACGGCAACGAAATCTTCGCCCGCGCCCGCGAGAAGGGCGTCATCGTCGCCTTCGAAGCGGCGGTAGCCGGCGGCATCCCGGTGATCAAGGCGATCCGCGAAGGCCTCTCGGCCAACCGTATCAACTGGGTTGCCGGCATCATCAACGGCACCGGCAACTTCATCCTCACCGAGATGCGCGAAAAGGGCCGCACCTTCCCTGACGTGCTGGCCGAAGCCCAGGCCCTGGGTTACGCCGAAGCCGATCCGACCTTCGACGTCGAAGGCATCGATGCCGCGCACAAGCTGACCATCCTCGCCTCCATCGCCTTCGGCATCCCGCTGCAGTTCGACAAGGCCTACACCGAAGGCATCACCCAGCTGACCACCGCTGACGTGAACTACGCCGAGGCCCTGGGCTACCGCATCAAGCACCTCGGCGTCGCCCGCAGCACCGCTGCCGGCATCGAGTTGCGCGTGCACCCGACCCTGATCCCGGCCGATCGCCTGATCGCCAACGTCAACGGCGTGATGAACGCGGTGATGGTCAACGGCGACGCCGCCGGTTCGACCCTGTTCTACGGTGCAGGCGCCGGCATGGAGCCGACCGCTTCCTCGGTGGTCGCCGACCTGGTGGACGTGGTTCGCGCCATGACCTCCGACCCGGAAAACCGCGTGCCGCACCTGGCCTTCCAGCCGGACTCGCTGTCCGCCCACCCGATCCTGCCGATCGAAGCCTGCCAGACCGCGTACTACCTGCGCATTCAGGCCAAGGACCACCCGGGCGTACTGGCCCAGGTGGCGAGCATCCTCTCCGAGCGTGGCATCAACATCGAATCGATCATGCAGAAGGACGTCGAGGAACAGGACGGCCTGGTACCGATGATCCTGCTCACCCACGAGGTGCAGGAGCAGCGCATGAACGACGCCATCGTCGCGCTGGAAGCCCTGCAGGATGTGGTCGGCAAGGTCGTGCGGATCCGCGTCGAACAGCTCAATTAATTCCAGCTTCAAGCTACAAGCCATAAGCTGCAAGAACAGGCGCCACTGCCCCCTCTTGCAGCTTTCAGCTTAAAGCTAGCGGCTCTCAAGAAGGTTTGCCCATATGCGCTATATCAGTACCCGTGGCCAGGCTCCTGCCCTGAATTTCGAAGACGTCCTGCTGGCGGGCCTCGCCAGTGACGGTGGCCTCTACGTTCCGGAAAACCTGCCGCGCTTCACCCAGGAAGAGATCGCTTCCTGGGCCGGCCTGCCCTACCACGAACTGGCCTTCCGCGTGATGCGCCCGTTCGTCACCGGCAGCATTGCCGATGCCGATTTCAAGAAGATCCTCGAAGAAACCTACGGTGAGTTCGCCCACGCTGCGGTTGCGCCGCTGCGTCAGCTGAACGGCAACGAGTGGGTACTGGAGCTGTTCCACGGCCCGACCCTGGCCTTCAAGGACTTCGCCCTGCAACTGCTCGGCCGTCTGCTCGACCACGTACTGGTCAAGCGCGGCGAGCGCGTGGTGATCATCGGCGCCACCAGTGGTGACACCGGCTCCGCTGCGATCGAAGGCTGCCGTCGTTGCGACAACGTCGACATCTTCATCCTCCACCCGCACCAGCGCGTGTCGGAAGTGCAGCGTCGCCAGATGACCACCATCATGGGCGAGAACATCCACAACATCGCCATCGAAGGCAACTTCGACGACTGCCAGGAGATGGTCAAGGCCAGCTTCGCCGACCAGGGCTTCCTCAAGGGCACCCGCCTGGTCGCGGTCAACTCGATCAACTGGGCGCGGATCATGGCCCAGATCGTCTACTACTTCCACGCAGCCCTGCAGCTCGGTGGCCCGGCCCGTTCCGTGGCCTTCTCGGTACCGACCGGCAACTTCGGCGACATCTTCGCCGGCTACCTGGCACGCAACATGGGCCTGCCGATCAGCCAGCTGATCGTCGCCACCAACCGCAACGACATCCTGCACCGCTTCATGAGCGGCAATCAGTACGTCAAGGAAACCCTGCACGCGACCCTGTCGCCGTCCATGGACATCATGGTTTCCTCGAACTTCGAGCGCCTGCTGTTCGACCTGCACGGTCGCAACGGTGCGGCGATCGCCGAACTGATGGCCAGCTTCAAGCAGGGCGGCGGCTTCAGCGTCGATCAGGATCGCTGGACCGAAGCCCGCAAGCTGTTCGACTCGCTGGCCGTGGATGACGCGCAAACCTGCGAAACCATCGCCGAAGTCTTCGCCCAGACCGGCGAAGTGCTCGACCCGCACACCGCCATTGGCGTCAAGGCCGCTCGCGAATGCCGTCGCAGCCTGGACACCCCGATGGTCGTCCTTGGTACCGCGCATCCGGTCAAGTTCCCGGAAGCGGTGGAGAAGGCCGGTGTCGGCAAGGCCCTGGAACTCCCGGCGCACCTGAGCGACCTGTTCTCGCGGGACGAGAAGTGCACCGTACTGGCCAATGACCTGAGCCAGGTTCAGGCATTCGTCAGCCAGCATGGCAATCGTGGCAAGCCGCTGTAAGCGGTTCGCGGTGAAGAAAGCCCGTCCTTGGTGACGGGCTTTTTCATGCCTGACGCATATTTTCTGTGGGCCCGACAAGCGACGCTCCTATGTAATCCTGTTATCGGCCAGTTGTATTGGGTAGTGCTCGCTTTCATACGCGCTGATCGCAGCCACCAATTCTTCCATCTCGATGGCCTCGGGCGTTTCACTCTCTGCCTGATAGATAACTTCAAGCCGTTCCAATGCCGCTCGCAAATCTTCATCGTTACGGATTGGTTTGATCGTCACTGAAAGGCTCCTTGGGCTTGCGTTCACCAACAATCCTGCCGCCACGGCGACCAAGCGCACAAGGCAGCCATTTCCTGATCTACCGTCAGATCCACCGTCGGAAACAAACACGATTCTTTCGGATTTGTCCTATAGGTCCCACCGCACTATTTCCCTAGAGTCGCATCTTCGTGCCATCACGGAGACCCCGCTCATGCACTCGCTCAAGGTCCTGATCCTCGAAGACCACCCCTTCCAGCTCATGGTTTTGCACCAGATGCTCAATGCCAACGGCGTGTTCGACGTGCTCACGGCTGACTCGGTGCCGGTTGCCGTGCAGATGCTGGAGCGTCGTGGACCGGTGGATGTGGCGATCTGTGATCTGTACATGGACGGGCAGGATGGGCTGGCGATGATCCGTCACCTTGCCGAACAACGGCTTGCCTCGGCGCTGATCGTCCTCAGCGACCCCGAGCCCGCGCTGCTCGACAGCATCGCCGAACTCGCCCCGCAGCTTGGCCTGCACCTGCTTGGCTGCGTGCAGAAGCCTCTGGGCGGCGCACAGTTGCACCGCTTGCTGAGCGACTACCGTGATGGTGCCAGCGAGCCGCCAGCGCCCCGTGCGACCNNTCCTCGAACTGGCCCGCCTTTCCCCGGTACAACTGGAGGACTCCCGCAAGCAGTGGAAGGTCAGCTACCAGCCCAAGGTCGATGCCGATGGCGTTCTGGTCGGTGTCGAGGCCTCGGTACGCTGGCAGCATCCCACCCTGGGCCTGTTTGCCCCAGGGCAGTTCTTCACCGTGCAGCAAGGCGCCGGCCTGCTGGAAATGCTGACCTGGCACCTGCTGGAGAAAGCCGTTGCCGTGAGCGCGGCCATTCGCCTCGACGATGATCGCCCATTGCCCGTGGCGGTGAACGTCCCTCCCACGATCCTCCTCGACGAAGGCTTTGCCGAGCGCCTGGGCACGCTGCTCGCCCAGCATCGCCTGCCCGCCGCGGCCCTGACCCTGGAGTTCGCCGAGTCCCACTGCGCCGGGCTCGGTGAGGCGCAAATGCAACGCCTGGCGAACCTGCACCAGCTCGGCTGCCACTTGTGCCTGGACGGCTTCGGGCGCGGTACTTCCAACCTGCCGCAACTGTTCGACCTGCCCCTGAGTGAAGTGAAGCTGCCAGGGGAATTCGTCCGTGGCATGGCCGAGGACGGCAAGAAGGCAGCGGTAGTGGCGTCGGCGCTGATCCTGGCCCGGCGTTCCGGCCTCAGCGTGGTGGTGGAGGACGTCGATACCCTCGCTGACTGGCAGGCGGCGCAGGCATTGGGGCGTTCGCGAGTGCAGGGCGGTTTCATCGCCGGGCCGATGTCCGGCGGCGAGTTGCTCAAATGGATCGGCGCCCGCTGACGACTGCTACCAAAGGACAACACCTTGCCGCTTGTAGGGTTGGTGGCTTTTTGATATTGCTGAGGCCGGAGGCAGATTCAATCTGTCATCTTTCCCGGGCATGCTCGGGTGAAGCCCCTGGTGCAAGCCCCGTTGTGTCGAACGGTTTTACGAACTTCTTCGGCATATGCGCGGTCAGTCGAAGACCACTTGGTTCTAACGAGGTGAATAATGAACAAGATGGAATCTGTCAGCTTGTTGCTCAATGAAGCATTGGCACCTTATCAGATCACCCTGGAGCCTTCGGGGACGGGCACATTCACGCTGTCGCTGCGTGACGAGAATGATTTCGAAGTATTGCAACGTACTGCCCCGGCCAGCCAGCTGCAGGACCTGCGCCTGCTGGTGGACCTTGTGGATGGCCTGCAGCGCGACCTGCGCATCGCCGAAGGGCGCCTGCAACCCTGCGTGATCGCGGCATGGCAGCATGCCCGGCAAGGTCGCACATTATCGGCTAGCGTCTGAAGGGAACCTTTGCCGGAGACGGCACTCAGACATGACAGAGGCGGGCAGCTGGCATTTTGCTCCGATGTCGACTCCCGCCTTACACGCAAGGCCGTCCAAGGGCCTTCGTTTAACCCCGATCGGGCTCCCCACCGTTCGGGGTTTCTTTTTTAGGGGTGGTCTTCGACGAAGAAGTGCTGCGCGTCGCGCATGTAGGTCTCGCGGGTCTGCTCGTCGAGCCATTGCGCATAGGTGGGTGGCAGTGCGGTTTCGCGCATCTTCAGCAGCAGTTCGTTGATATGGCTGACCGCCTCGCGACCTTGCGGGGTGTCCGAGCAGCCGACGTGGATGAATTGATACTCGGCCACGCCCTGGATCGGGTAGAAGGTCAGGGCATCCAGCGACTGGCCCAGTTCCCCGGTCAGGTAGCGCACTTCCGGCCAGTAGCCCAGCAGCCATTTCAAACGCCCCAGGTTCTGCATCTGCAACAGGCTGCGCACGGCGTCATTGCCGTAGTGCGGGGTGAGGGCGTCGGTCGGGGTGGCCTTGAGCAGGATGTCCACCGGCGTGCTGTAGCTGCGCTCGGCGACCATGCCCAGGCGCGCCGTGCGGCTTTCCAGCAGGGCCTTGAGATCGACCTTGCCCTCTACCAGGAACGGCTCGACCAGCGCCGCATCCTGCTTGCGCACGATCAGGCCGTTGCTCAGGGTGCCCATGCTCGGTACCGAGAAATGGATGAACTTCGCCCGCTCGGGGGTCCACAGCAGGGTCGGGTCGCAGGTGAAGCTGGGCTCGGCCAGCATCTGCATGGCCCGGGCGCGATTGACCCGCAGGATGCTGTGCTCGTATTCGGGGAGTTGTTCGATCAGCTGGGCCAGGAGCTGGTCCACCGCGCCCTGGCCCTTGCGCGAGCCTTCGAAGATGGTCAGTGGTGGCAGGTCCCGCAGCAGCCAGGTCAGTCGCTCCTTGGCCCCGGCCATACCGGAAATACCCAGCAATGTGCCGAGCAGCAGGCCCAGGCCGGTGCCGCGGAGCAGCGTCTTCAGATAGCACCCTGCTCGCGCAGTTCGCCGATGGCGGTGGGGCTGTAGCCCAGTTCGGCCAGCAGTGCGTCGGTGTGCTCGCCCAGCTTCGGTCCGACCCACTCGGCAGAGCCAGGGGTTTCGGAAAGCTTGGGCACGATGCCCGGCATCTTGAACGCCTTGCCATCCGGCAGCTTGGCCTGGAGGAACATCTCCCTCGCCAGGTACTGCGGATCGCTGAACATGTCCTCGGCGCTGTAGATGCGGCTGGCCGGCACCTGGGCGTCGTTGAGCGTCTGCATCAACTGGTCCAGCGGCACGCTGTTGGCCCAGCGGTCGATCACCCCGTACAGCTCGTCACGCCGGGCGTCGCGCCCGTCGTTACTGGCCAGGGCAGGATCCTCGGCCAGATCGACGCGGCCGATGGCGAGCATGAAGCGCTTGAAGATGGCATCGCCGTTGGCGCCGATCTGCACGTGCTTGCCGTCGGCGCTGGTGTGGATGGAGGAGGGGGTGATGCCGGGCATGATGTTGCCGGTGCGCTCGCGGATGAAACCGAACACGTCGAACTCCGGGACCATGCTTTCCATCATGGCGAAAATGGCTTCGTAGAGCGCCACGTCCACCACCTGGCCCTCGCCGCCGTTGACTTCACGATGCCGCAGGGCCATCAGCGCGCCGATCACACCCCACAGGGCGGCGATCGAGTCACCGATGGAAATCCCCGTGCGCACCGGCGGACGGTCCTCGAAACCGGTGATGTAGCGCAAGCCGCCCATGGACTCGCCCACCGCGCCGAAGCCCGGCTGGTCCTTCATCGGCCCGGTCTGGCCGAAGCCCGACAGGCGCACCATCACCAGCTTCGGGTTCAGCGCCTTGAGCACGTCCCAGCCCAGGCCGAGCTTTTCCAGGACGCCGGGGCGGAAGTTCTCGATCAGGATGTCGGCGTCGGCGAGCAGGCGCTTGAGGATCGCCATGCCTTCGGGATGCTTGAGATTGAGGGTCAGCGACTGCTTGTTGCGGGCCTGGACGAACCACCACAGCGATGTGCCCTCGTACAGCTTGCGCCACTTGCGCAGCGGATCACCGCCGTCCGGCGACTCGACCTTGACCACCTGGGCACCGAATTCGGCGCAGATGCGCGAGGCGAACGGTCCGGCGATCAGGGTTCCGAGTTCGACGATCTTGAGACCGGCGAGGGGTTTGCTGGGCAGCGACATAAGGCATCCATGGCAATGGGCAGTGCGCTCGTTTTTATCACAGGGCCGAGGGCGCAGATACTGTTGTAGCTCATCTTGTAGCGCATGTTTATGGCAGCGGTACGTTGAACGTCGCCGCATCGGTTAGACTGGGCAACTTTTCCCCGTTACCAGAAGCCCGCCCCCATGGCCCAGCCGTCCACGACCTACAAATTCGAACTGAACCTCACCGACCTCGACCGCAACGTCTACCAGAGCGTCAAGCAGACCATCGCCCGCCACCCTTCGGAAACCGAAGAGCGCATGGCCGTGCGCCTGCTGGCCTACGCCCTTTGGTACAACGAGCAACTGTCGTTCGGCCGTGGCCTGTCGGATGTCGATGAAGCCGCGCTGTGGGAAAAGAGCCTGGACGACCGCATCCTGCACTGGATCGAAGTCGGCCAGCCGGACGCCGACCGCCTGACCTGGTGCTCCCGTCGCACCGAACGCACCAGCCTGCTGGCCTACGGCAGCCTGCGGGTCTGGCAGAGCAAGGTGCTGCCGGCGGTGAAGGGCCTGAAAAACCTGAATATCGCTGCAGTTCCCCAGGAAGTGCTGGAAGTCCTCGCCACCGACATGCCACGGGCCATCAAGTGGGACGTGATGATCAGCGACGGCAGCGTCTTCGTCACCGACGACCGCGGCCAGCACGAAGTGCAGCTGGAGTGGCTGCAGGGCGAGCGCGGTTGAGCTGACCCATGCGTATCGAGCCCCGTTCACTGCCCTCGACCCTGCCGTTTCTCGGTGACCTGCCGCCCCTGCTGACCCGGCTGTATGCCGCTCGCGGGGTGCAGACGCCCGAAGAGCTGGACAAGAACCTGGCACGCCTGCTGCCTCCCAGCCTGCTCAAGGGGATCGACGCGGCGGTGGACCTGCTGGTCGAGGCCCTGGACAAGCGCCAGCGCATCCTTATCGTCGGCGACTTCGATGCCGACGGCGCCACCGCCAGCAGCGTCGGCCTGCTCGGCCTGCGCCTG
>DQAA01000629.1 GCA_003523465.1 Pseudomonas sp. | reverse complement strand
GCCGCTTTATCCGGGGCGGGGAGGAGAACACCACGCTCAGTGTGATGGAGCCGATGCACAAGGTGGATGTGAACTTCTTCTGGACACCCAAGGGCTCGGGGCTGGTGGTGGAGTGGCAGATCATTTCCGGGATCCCCTACGACGTGCCGGGGATGACCCGTGAGGCGAAGCAGTTGTTCGATCTGCGTGTCGAGGCGAAGAAGTTTGTCTCGGTGGATACGCAGACCGGGCAGGCGACGTTGCAGATCCCGGTTGTGGAGCTGTTTGCGGATGACAGTTTCAAGCATCCGTTGAAGGTGAGCCTGGTGAATGACGCCACGGAAGGGGTTCGTATACAGCTTGGCAATGGTAATCAGCCTTTGCCTTCAGAAGATTGGGAGCCCCAAAAGTTCTTGCTCGTCTTGCGAGATGGCCGGGGGGTACAAGTCGATAAAAAAATGAACTCGCTAAATGGTGGGGACTTCAAGATCAGTCGATTTGAATTCAGTCATGAGGCAAAGGTTGCGGGGGGCGAACTGCATGTGGTTTACAAGGATGGCCTTCGCGAGGCATTTGACTTTGCAATGGATCAATGGACCTACAATAACTTGCTGCACTTGAATACATATGTGCTTCCGTGGTTTAAAAAGATTGAAACCAAGCACGAAGGGGGTCGGCTTTACAAAGTGCAAAACGAGCGAGACACGCTGCTTGAGGTGACATGGTTCGAATACAGGAATATCCATGAGGGTGATCGGGTTTATGACTGGATGCCCGAGATGTTGAAGTCCATCGTGGTTTTCCCCAATGCAAAGAACGAAAAAAGAACCTGGTCGTTCACCCAGAAAACGGCGACGTCCCTGCGCACCACCTTCGAGGTGGACGGCCTCGGAGCCTCGGGCAAGACGTGCTACACCGTCATCCAGGACCGTTCCGGAAGGCTTCAGGGGATCGAGATAGAGCAACAGCACGCCGTTACCGAAAATGGCAAGTCGGTCACCCACACGTCCATGCATCGCGAAACCCTGGAATACACCGCCGATGGCAAGGTCGACCGTCATACCATCAGCCCTGGCTGCGGTGTCGACGATATGGTCCACGATTACACCTATGACGGCCATGTCACCCGGCTTATCGGCTATTACCGGACTGCAGTACCCAGGACCGCCTTTGTGCGTACCTATCGCTTTTCGGCGGGACAAGGCTTTTTCGAGGAATATGGCAGCGAAGCGGTTCCCGTCTGCAAACAGAAGAGTCACCGCCTGGACCAAGGCAACAAATGGCTGGTGTCGGAAACCAAGGAATGGGAAGGCGATGTTGTCGTCGACGAACAGAGTATTACGCTCGATTCGGTGGGGAGCCCGATCAGTCGCAGCGAGAAAGAGCGCGTCACTTACTGGACCTACTACAACAACTATCAAGAATTCAGGGTGACGGAAACTGCGGAGAAAGTGCAGGACAATAGTTTTTTCGGCTGCCTGTTCAAGCCTATCGACTATGCCACCGTCGGCGCTGCTGCCCTGGGTGGTTCCGGTGGGCTTACCTGGGGGACCCGGATCGACACGACGGTCGAGGCGTTTTCCACGAGCAATGGCTACGCAAGAAAAGCCTTCAACCTGCCGGTGGAGATCAAGCATTCAGGCAGCTATCGACCGCTTACGAGCGATGTGGAATCCGAACTGGTCTGCCGCAAGCTCGATGGCAGGGAAGTGCCTGAACGGCTGACATTCTTCGGTTATGAGCATGTCGCCTTTCAGGTCCTGCCCAAGCACAAGCTGGTCATTCTCCAGCCTGACTGCAGCAGGGTTAATGTCGTCAAGGAGCAACTGGCCGTAGCCACCGCCGCTGCCGAGCCGTTCATCAATAGTTTGAACAAGCAAATTGCAGCGTCTTCCGGGGCCGAGAAGAAGGCCTTCGAGCAGACCCTCGCTGACTTGAAAAAAAGCCTCGATGCACAGAGCAAGGTCAACGGGGAAGGGTTCAAGCTGAACTCATGGAAGGCCGCATCCATGTCCCTGGAGACCTTCGAATACCACGCCAACATGAGCGAGGCGGGCTATGGCACGGTCAAGTCCCTGGAAACCGTGCTGCTGGATGGCGATGGCAAGTTCATCGAGGCCTCGCGCCGGAAAACCAGCTTCGCCTACAGCGAGGATGCCAACGACGCTGGACGGGTAGTGATCAAGACCACCATTTCCCGCAAGGGCGAAACCAGCGTCGTTTCCAGCCAGACCCGGTCGCGCAACACCGGCAAATTGTACGAAAACCTCGATACCGAAGGGATCAGGACCGTCTACACCTACGATCCCCAGGGCAATCTGAACAGCGAGACGGTCAGCAAGGACGGCACCGTCCTGCGCACGACCACCCACACGCTGACCGGGCAACTGGTCTCGCAGTACGACTCGGTGGAGGACGGCACCACCACCCGGGTCGAGCGTGATGCTCTGGGCCGCAAGCAGGCGCTGTGGTTGAAACCTTCGGGTGCCAGCAGCTTCATCGAGACCCAGCGCTGGAAGTACGATGCGCTCGGCCGCGCCGCCAGCAGCGTGGAAACCGACTACGGCAAGGACAACAAGCAGGTCTCGCAACGCCAGACCACCTGGAGCTACGACGAATCCAGCGGCCGCATCACCACCACCCATGTGCTCAAGGATGCCGCCGGCAAGGACCTGAAGAAGGTCATCCAGGCGCGGACCCCAAGCGTCAGGGGCGAACGGTTCACCCAGGGCACTTTCAGCGTGGACCGGCAGTTCAATGCCGAAAAGGGCACCCTGTCCGAGCACTATTCAACCTCCGGAAGCGGCGGCTGCAAGATCGAACGCAGCGTGTCCGGGGACGGCCTGGTGAAAGCGCTCCGCTATCTGAAGACCGACAAAGCCGGCAAGGAGACCGAGCACGACCGGATCGACTACACCTATGACGACCATGCCCAACTGACCAAGGCGACGCCCAGGCTGGGGGCGGCTACCTCGTACACCTATGATCGAGCGGGGCGTCTGCTGACCACCACCCGCGATGGTGGCGTCCTGCGCAACACGTATGACGCCAGCAGCCTGGCGCCGGTGGCGGGTGAAAGTCATGTCGAAAGCGGCAGCGGCAAGCTGAGCCTGGGCAAGCAGACGATCGATATGCTTGGCCGGGCAAGCAGCCAGACGGTAAACGGATCGAAAACCGAATTCAGCTATGTCGGAGCATCCACCAAGGGCGCTCTCAAGACGCCGGGAAGCGCACCGTCAGCGCTCAGCGACTACGACGGTAGCATCGACAAGAAGACCCGCACCCATGTCCAGAAACTCGGGGGGCAGAGTTCGACCCTGGTCTTCAGCACCGGCGGACGGCTGCTGAACTTCACTGACCTGACCAAAGCGACCACCACCTATACCTACGATTTCTTCAATCGGGTGACGAGTTCGAGCAACGACCAATGCATCTGCATCTTCAGCTACGCCGACAACGGCCTGTTGACCAGCGAAAGCATCAAGGCGGTGAAAGCCGGCAACCTGACCATGAGGGTGGATTACAGCTACGACGAACTGGGCCAGGAGATCAAGCGGACCTTCACCTGCGAGGGCGTTCAGACCCTGAGCCTGGAGCGGACCCTGTTGGCGGATGGACGGCTGGCCAAAAGCAGCTTGAAGGCCTCGAAGGCCGACAAGGGCAAGGTCACGGAAAGCGAGGTGTACAGCGACAGCTACGAATACGACAAGGCATCGCGTCTGCACAAATGGACGGCGGAGCCTCTGACGACGTTCCCCGATGACTTTCGCCAGATCGAATGGCGCTACGATGCTCTGGGCAACGTGACCGTCAAGCATGACCTGCGGGACCCCTCGGTTTACTTCGATTACGAGTTTACGGAACGCCTGGTCCAGATCTTCGAAACAGCAGCGGGGGGCTCAACCCAACCTAAATCCGATTCCCCGCTCGTGCCGCTGACCTATGACGACAGCGGTCGGATGACGGGTGATGACGGCGACGGTCGACTGCTTGCCAACGACAAGCGTCGCCTGAGCTACCACGGCAACGGCCAGGTGAAAACCTACTCGGTCGATGGCGACAAGACCCGATACAGCTTCAGCTATGACAGCGAGGGTCGGGTTCGCGGCGGCTCCGTGGGCAAGAAGACCGACACCTACCACTACCGTGGCGACAGCGTATATGCCTTGGTGCAAAGCGATGACGGCAAAAGCGATGGCTTCAGCAAGCGCACGCTCGTACTGCGCAACGAAAGCCGCGGCTGCTTGATGCAGGATGCGATCACCGATGACAAGACCAGCCGCTCCTTCGAGTTGCGTGATGCCAACGGTACGGTGTTCGCCAGCGTCGACCTGGCCAGCAAAGCCATCACCTTTTTCCGCTACGAACCTTATGGCAAGCGGTTCTCCGGCGAGAAAGCGGAGAACTGGCTGGGCTTCAAGGGCGAGCCCCTGAACCGGCTCGGTCTCTATCACCTGGGCAACGGCTATCGGCTGTACGACCCCGGATGGGGTCGCTTCCTCACCCGCGACAGCCGCAGCCCCTTCGGCGTCGGTGGCGCTGCGGCCTACGTGTTCTGCAACGGCGACCCGGTCAACAACGCCGACCCCAGCGGGCATCAGGTCATCGCCCAGTACTCGCGCTGGGGCACGGCCCCGGCCATCCAGAGCCTGGCGTTCCGTGTCGTGGTCGGGGCGCTGAGCGTACTGATCGCGCCGTTCACCGCTGGCACGTCGATGCTGCTGGCAATAGCCACCACGGCGCTGGCGGCGATTTCCTTCGCCTTCGATATGGCCTCGGTCATCATCGCCGAGAGCGATCCGCAGTTGTCGCGCACGCTGGAAGCCTGGGGGCAGGTCTTCGGCATCATCGGTTCGGCCGTCGGGATATCGATGACCCTGCATGACATCAAGGGCATCCCGAAGAACATGTTCAAGACCCGTGGCGGGCCTTCGTCCGGCTTTTCCAAACCGGTCAAATGGCCCAATACCCTCAGCGAGCTGCAAATGTCCAATACGGGACGGGCAAAGGCGCTGTCCAGGCTGGTCGAGGAGGTGGACAAGGCCAAGGCCGCAGGCACCTACGATGTGTTCAGGGCCAATCACATGCCCGTCGAAGGTGGGTTCTCCCATGGCTATATGACAGCGCTGCCGCTGGATGCGCGGTTCAACCAGCGTGCGGGGCACACCGCCAAAAACCTGTTCAAGGGCATCATTCGCGAGGTCGACGACTCACTGGGCGACATACTCGGCACCATCCTGGACGTCCATACCGGGCCGGCCGTTCTTGTTCATAAATACGTGCCCCTGAACCACAGCCAGACCGAGATCGTCTCCATCGCCGCGGGGCCCTTGCCCGGCCAGGAACATCTCTTTCCCTGACCCCCGTTGAAACCGGCCGGCCCGGCAGAGCACAGGAGAGTCGCCATGAAACGCAACTGGATCGATCTGGGTGAAGTGCTGTCGGGCCGTGACCTGGCCGAGGGCGAGCGGGTCACCCTGAACGTGTTCGACAAGGGGCTGAACACCCTGCTCGAACAGATCAGCTTCCGGCCCCGCCGCGAGCAGACCGGGCAGCGGGTCTGGGTCGCGGATTTCTGCCGGCATATCAATACCCACTCGGCCCTGGTCCGCGCCGGTACCGAAAGCGACAGCGGCGAATGGCAGGTGCTGGAGAGCAGCTACCAGAACCATTTCTGGGGCATCTGTTCACGGGCGTTGCGGGTGGTCGCCACCTTGCCCCGGCAGATCAACTGGAGCAGCGAACGGGTGGCGCTGCACTCGGAAAAGACCCTGTCCTCGGCCAATACCAGCATCCGGGTCAATGTGCGCAGCGCCACCGGCGAGCGCCTGGAAACCATCACCTTCACGCCTTCGGCCAAGCGCCTGAGTCCCGGCCTGTGGACCAAGGACCTGGCGGTGCAGATCAACAACACCAGCCTGTTCGTGCGGGCCGGCCGCGAGAATGGCGACCGTATCGAGCCGTATTGGGAGGGCAAGTCCAATTACGTGTGGATCCCCAAGGACTCGGGGATCACCGTGACCTGGAACTTCAATGGGCCGCGGGAGGCGGGCAGGATCCCCTCGGATCGCGATGCCGTGGATCAGGAACGGATTTCGCTGCTCGCGTTCGACAATGTCGCCGACAAGCCGCTGGACCGCATCACCCTGACCGCCCGCGCCGAGAAAAA